>DRBY01000049.1 GCA_011042755.1 Thermoproteota archaeon
GCACCCTTCCCACAGCGTAGTTGTCCCCGTGCTCGGCGTAGTACCAAACCTCCCCCGTATCCTCATCGTAGTAAAACGTCAGAACAGTTCCTCGCTCCGCTAACATCTCCGAATAGGCATCCAACGAGTCCATTACGTAATCTACCCTCTCATCGGACGGGAGGGCCTGTGACGCGGCCGCCACTCCAGCAACGTAGTCTCGCAAATCGTAGAACCTCTCGTGGAACGTCTCATCTGACACGACTGGAGTCTGGACGAGAAGCTCCGAGGTCATAGCGACCAAGAGAGCCAGCGCGAATGCAACTACGATCACTCCGCCAGCTGCCCTCCTAGCTCTGCTGATCTTCACCATCCCTTCCCCCCACAATTTTCCGTTACAAATTAATGTAGGTCTCGGACTTGATATAACCTTATCTACACAAACAATGTGCTGTATAACTCCAGCTCAGCTCAAAGGTCAAGCAATAGACTGAAATAGACAAGAGCTGACATAGGAACCTTGCGTCAAGGCGAGTAGCCTGCTCTAGCCCTTGTTGAGTAGGGTCCATAGACGGCTATATCGTGGGGCACGCTGAGGTCTACGGGGCTGTTCAGCACGACCAAGAATATCTCGCCGACCTCTATTAAGTCGGTATTAGACAGCGGGGTCTCGCTCGAGTCTTCCAGTCGGGAGACGGAGTAGATTTCTCCGTCAATCACAACGGTCCAAGCTTCTGGACCCTCCACTGGCAGGGCATCAGGCCCCAGGTTACGCAGGTATATTTTCACAGATCCCCCAGACTCATTCAGACCGGGTGGTATGATCTCTATAGTCGCTCTGGGCGTCCTGCTCTCAGCTAGTCCAACAAAGTGAAGGAGGGCACCCCTCGTGAGAAAGAAGACCATGCTGGCCGCTACTACCCCGAGAACGAGCAGGACAGCAACTATTGCGACCCTAGAGAGTCCAGGTCTCACGGCCGATTTTGACACCGATATCGCCACTGACATCCTAGCTTGAGATTTCAAGAGGTCTCACGTTAAAAACCTGCGCGAATGTACTCGACTCCCGTGGCCACACACCTGGTCGAAGCGGCAATCTTGGCTGCGTCTCTCGGCGTGGCTTCAGTGCAGGATCTGAAGAGGAGAATGGTAGACGACAGAGTTTGGCTGGTCACATGGCCCATTGGGATAGTCGTCGTACTCGCTCGCCTGTGGCGGGGTGATGTACGTCCGAGCATTCTGGCCCAACAGATCTTTGAATTCGTCCCGCTTGGCCTGCTGCTCCTCGCCTCTTGGAAGCTGAGGTTAATTGGAGAGGCTGACATCCTGGCTTACCTCACGGTAGAGATAGTCCAGCCGACGGCTCAAGAGAGCATCCTCCCACCATCATTCTCAACATTCATCTACTCGAAGCTGCTCCTCCTTTTCGCTCCGCCCATACAGTTCTCGATCAACCTAGTTAGGGTAAAGAGAGATCCCTCTCTGCTCGAAGGTTTCGACGAGCCACTTTGGAGGATTGCCTTGGCTCTGGCCCTGCTCTCTTCAAAGCCTGAACTTGGCTCTGTTCCAGCAGAATCTGTTCAGGACGGTCGCAAGAAGTTTATTCTATCGCGAATCTTTGCACCCCTCGAGCCTTCGAAGCCACACGAGAGTTGCAGGTGGTACGTCCCTGCCTACCCTCTCATGCCGCTCATCTTCGCTGGATATCTTCTCTCCCAGGTTCTAGGGGATCCTGTGAGCCTGCTACTTAGGATACTTGGGAGCGAATCGTTTTAATCGGGTATCGAGAAGAGCCAGCCAAGGTGATAGCGGCTGGAGTACAAGCTCAGAGAAGGTGCGTATGTCGAGGGTAACTTCCTAGTAGATGAGGAGTCTGGGAACCTCTATGAGCTCAACGAAGAAGCAACCGTTGTTCTCTCGATGATCTCAGGTGAGTGGATGTCTCCAGAGGAGATACTAAAACTCCTCAGCGCAGAATGGGAACTAGACGACTTTGATAAAGCGCTCGAAGACGTGAGGAAGTTCCTAGAGAGCCTTTGTGAGGAGGGAGTCGTTGAGAAGCGATCTCCGATGTAGATAGTCTGACCTCTGCGCAAGATCCCTCAGGGGGTTAGCTGGGGAGGCGGGTTAATGACAGCTCCTCCAGAAGATGTGCCACGGCCTATACAAGAGCACGTGGTTGAGTTGCTCATTAGGCTGAGGAAGGCGCTGATCTCAGTCATAATAGCCTCTCTCTTGGTCTCCGTCATCCCGTCTTCCCTGATCTTCGGCGAGAACCCCGAGGGCGGGTACACCCCCCTAGTCTTGAGCGCATTTTTCTACATGAGAGATAGCCTCTTAGAGTCCACAAACCGCTTTGCGAGTAAGTTCGGAGCGCTGCTTGGAACTAAGGGGGTAGAGATCAAGTTGATCGCCTACGGCTGGCTCGATGCAGTAGAGGTCATGATCTACCTCGCGATCCTCCTCGGCTTTCTCGTCACATCTCCATACGTGGGCTATCAGATTTACTCCTACCTAAAGCCAGCCCTGTTTCCCAAAGAGAAGAAGCTTTTACTGAGCTTCTCCGTGGGGTTCGCTATACTCTTCTTGGCGGGAGCAGTCTACGCATACTACCTAGTTATTCCAGCGACGTTCGCCATCCTGGCATGGATAAACTTGGGCTCTGGAGTAGAGTTGACGTTCTCGGTCAAGCAGTTCTTCAACTTCGTCATGCTCGGAATGGTCTCATCTGGGCTTTTCTTCACGTTCCCCCTAGCCATAGCTCTCGCGGCTAAAGCGGGGGTGGTAAGGTCGGCCACCCTAAAGCAGAAGTGGAGGATTGTCTTCTTTGTAATCGCCGCCGTAGCCGCCATCTTAACTCCAGATCCTACGCCGGTGAGTACGCTGATGCTCACGATTCCATTCTTCATCCTCTATGGTCTAGCGACGCTCCTGGCGAGTAAGCTCGAGCCCAGGCCATCCTCAGCCCAAGCCGCGCCGTCTTCGGACAAAGTGTAATCGGACGCTACGCTGGCTCTACAACTCGCGGTCTACAAACAGGCAATACTTGAGGCCAGACCTGGAGAGTAGGTCTGCTCTTCTGCTCGTCGTGGTCGAGGAGTCGATTTCCTTACCAGAGTCGGAAGAGCCACCACCACGTTTAAATTCCAAGAGCATCAGGCTTATGTAACGAGTCGCGGAAGTGAGCGAGCGAAATGGAGAAGAAGATTTCCGACCTAAAGCCCGGCGAGGACGGAGTAGTCGTCAGGGGCCGGGTTCTTGAGGTCGGCGAGCCTAGAGATGTCGAGACCAGGTCTGGTCTCAGGACCTTGTCAGAAGCCGTGATAGGAGACGAAACTGGACGAGTGAAGCTAACGCTGTGGGGAGACCACGCTGGTTCCCTCTCGGTAGGGCAGGTCATAGAAGTGCAGAACGGATTCACGACGGCTTTCAGAGGCAAGGTCCAGCTGAACGTCGGGCAGAGAGGAGCGATCAAGATCCTCGACGACTCCGATGTCGTCCCAGAGGATCAGATTCCCGACGAATCCCCAGACGCGCCCGAGGGCTGGCGGCCCCGGAGGCGCGAAGGCAGGGGATATAGTCGGAGAGGAAGCTCCTACAGGAGGCCTCGCTGGTAAGAGGGCCTCCTCGAACCTTTTTTGGGCTAAGGACCTAATTAAGCATTTCCCTGACAAAGGTCTCGAGCAGATCCCTTTCACGATAGAGTTTAAATCATTAACTAATACCCTCTTGCCCCGAGCGGGTGTGAGTATTGGCCAGGGAGGAGTTTCCGGTAGCCTTTGATTTCGCCACGTGGACCCGTCTGATCCCAGAGTCCGAGATTAGGAGGCTTCTGAGAGTCAAGGTGAGGTACTACTTCGCGGGCGGAAAGCCTGGGGTTCTGCCGATCAGGGTATTTCCTAGGCTCCTTATCGAGTTGGGTCTCGAGGAGATGGACTTCGTGTTCAGAGGCGAGGAGAGAACTGTGGTGGAGCACTTCAACTATGGTCCCTCTGAAGGACTGCCCGAGCTGAGAGAACTCCTTGCCCGAAAGATGCTAAGAGCCAGAGATGGTCTAGAGATAGACCCTGAGGAGGGCTGGAAGGACGTAATAATAACAACTGGATCTCAGCAAGCGATCTACGCGATACTCGACTCCTTGATAGATCCCGGAGACGTGATAATAACTCAGAGACCTGCATACCTCGGCTTCGTGAATGTGGCCGCCAAGTTCCAGGCTAGGGTAGTGACTGTGCCAGCTGACGAGAAGGGCATGGTCCCAGAGTACGTAGAGAGGGCGGCCGAACTCGTTGAGAGAGAATTTGGTGTTCAGCCCAAGCTCGTCTATGCGGTTCCTGACTCGGATAACCCCACCGGAACAACCATGCCCGAGAGCAGGAGGAAAGCCTTCTTTGACATAGTCTCCTCGCGAGGAATGTATCTACTTGAAGACGCGGCCTACAGGGAGATTCAATTCAGGGGCGAGCCCATCAAACCCATCAAGGCCTTCGACAAGGAGAATGAGTTCGTGATCTACCAGAGGAGCACCAGCAAGGAGGTCGCCGTCTTCAGGATAGGGTACAGCCTCATGCCTCCCAGGCTGAGGGAGCAGGTCATAAAGGCGAAGGGGTACATCGACCTCTGCACGCCTACGCTGATGCAGAAGCTCGCTGTCATGTACTACGAGAGGTACTTCGACGAGTACATACTCAGGGTCAGGGAGGGCTACAGAGAGAGGTGCGAGGTTATGGAGGAGTCCATTGACGAGAGCTTCCCGCCAGGTCACCGCACCTCGCCAACCGGCGGCTTCTTCATCTGGTGGTCTTCTGACAACAGGGAGTTTGACGCTGGCAAGTTCCTCAACGAGGTCGCCCTCAAGAACGACGTCTCCTTCGTACCCGGGGCAGCCTTCTACCCGCCGTTCGGTTACTCCTACGAGCCTGAGACGGACAAGCTTGAGCCTCTGAAGCCAAGAACACACGGAATGAGGCTAGGATACAGCTACCTGTCGCCCCAGGAGATAAGGGAGGGTATAACGAGGCTCGGCAGGCTCCTGCGGAAGCAGCTGTCGGGGTGAAGGGGTCCTGCTCCAAGAGATCGAGGAGGGCATCTACAGGGCGGTGGCTGCTGCCGCAATCAGGCTGCCGAGGGATGTCCGCGAGGCTCTAGAGAGAGCGCTCGAGAGAGAGGAATCTCCGCTGGGGAGGTCGATACTAGAGGCCATCCTGAGGAACATCAAGGTCGCGGAGGAGAGGAAGTTACCGATATGCCAAGACACCGGGACTCCAACGTTCTACGTCGAGGTGGGAAGCGACTTCCCCGTGAAGGCTGAGTTGAAGGACGCGATAATTGCAGCAGTCCGACGGGCCACGCGCGAGGTCCCACTCAGGCCAAACGCAGTTAATCCGTGGTCCAACGTGAACAGCGGAGACATCACTGGAGCCGGCGTGCCAATAATCCACTGGGAGTTAGTTCCCGGCGACAGGCTAAGGGTCAGGTACCTTGCCAAGGGCGGAGGCAGCGAGAACGTCTCAGCTCTCTACATGCTCAGTCCCGCTAAGGGTGTAGAGGGAATCAAGCGAGCCGTGATAGACGCAGTTCTGGAGGCGGGACCAAAGCCGTGTCCTCCGGTCATAGTCGGCGTCGGCGTGGGGGGAGGAGCCGACGCCGCGCTCGACGCCGCCAAGAGGGCGGCGATGAGACCGCTAGACAAGCCCAATCCAGATCCAGAGATCGCTAAGCTAGAAGAATCGCTACTAGAAGAGATTAACTCACTAGGGCTCGGCCCGATGGGGTTGGGTGGCTCAACCTACGCCCTAGGCGTGCACATCGAGTGGATGCACAGGCACCCCGCGAGCCTGCCGGTCGGCGTGTCAATGCTCTGCTGGGCCGCCAGGAGGGCTCTAGTGGAGTTTGATCCAGACGGCTCCTTCAGGCTTATTGAACCTTGAGGGGGATCGGTTATGGCTGAGTACAGACTGAGGACGCCAATATCTGAGGATGAGGCTAGGAAGTTGAGGGCTGGTGACGTGATCTACATCAGCGGAGTTGTTGTTACGGCCAGAGATCAAGCCCACAGGAGAGCCCTAGAGCTGGCGCGAAGAGGCGAGAAGCCCCCCATAGATCTAGAAGGCGGTGTCGTCTATCACTGCGGTCCTATAGTTAGGCAGGAGGGCGGAGAGTGGAAGATCTACGGCTTCGGCCCTACCACCAGCGCGAGGATGGAGCCCCTGGAGCCCGAGTTCATTGAGAAGTTTCGGGTGAGAGTGATAGTAGGCAAGGGAGGCATGTTCGAGCGGACTACGGAGGCCCTCAAGAGATTCGGGGCCGTATACGCTCAGCACCCCGGAGGGGCTAGCGCTTTAGCTGTCTCTAGCGTGAAGAGAGTTCTAGGCGTTCACTGGCTAGATCTAGGGATGCCTGAGGCCGTGTGGGTCGTGGAGGTCGAGGACTTAGGTCCCCTCACCGTCACCATAGACTCGACGGGGCGGAACCTCTATCTTGAAGTGCTAGAGGCTGCCAGAGCAAGGGCGGGCAAGAAGTAGCATCCAGCGGCCCTAAGATCCTACCCGCGGAGGTAGCGTAGATGCTCGGAGAGATAGTTGAGTGTGTCGTGGAGCTGATCACGGGGGCCATAGCCGAGGGTTCTTACCCTGCGATAGTTGTTCTGATGGCTCTTGAGAGCGCGCTAATGCCTGTCCCCAGCGAAGTCGTGATGCCGTTTGCCGGCTTTCTAGTGGGCAGGGGTGACATGGGGTTCTGGCATGTGGTAGCCTCCGGAGTCGTAGGGAACCTGCTAGGTTCAGTCGCCGCCTACTACGTTGGCGTCAGGTGGGGGAGGGACGCGGTAGGTAAGGTACCATGGCTTAGCGAGTACCACATCGAGGTGGCAGAGAAGTTCTTCAGGAGGAGGGGGACTCTGGCCCTCATGATCGGCAGGATGAGCCCAGTGATCCGAACGGTAATATCGCTTCCAGCTGGAGTGGCCCGCTTCAATCCGAGAACCTTCGTCCTGACTACTGTAATCGGCTCGATCCCCTGGAATGCTGCTCTAGTTTGGGCTGGTGTGGTGCTCGAAGAGAATTGGCCTCTCGTTAGGAGGTGGATTGAACCAATCGCGGCGGCGATAGTCGTGACCCTCTTAGCGTATGCAGCTGCTAAGCTTCTCTCTAGGAGAGTTCCCACAGGTCCGTCAGCCGAGGAGCAGTAGTCCACCCCAGTATATCGCTGCGGCCATGGCGATGGCGACTCCCAGCTGGTACACCAGCTGCTTAAGCAGAAGGCTCACCAGCCTTACTTCTTGCTTAATCACAGCCAGAGTGGCTGCGCACGGGGTGTACGCCATGCTCAACACGGCCAGAGAGAGGGCCTGCAGAGGAGTCAGGTTGAGGGCGGCCACGGCGCCTAGGGGGTCTGCGACCCCAGTCATCGAGGCGAGCGTGGTTAGAACCGCCTCCCTGGCAATGAACCCAGCCAGGAGAGCCAAGATGACCCTCCAGTCTCCTAGACCCACGAGGGCTCCAACGGGTTCGAGGTACTTTCCTACGATCCCCCCTAGGCTGGCGGCAGCTCCCTGAATGTCAGCTACGTAGCCATGGGGACCTACGTGAAGCATCAACCAGAAGGCCAGATTCGCCGCGAAGATGACCGTTCCAGCCTTCTTGAGGAAGTGAAGCGAGTTAGTCCTAGCGTACCACCAGGCCACCTTTAGGCTTGGCGTGTGGTACGGGGGAACCTCTAGGAGAAGTTCAGGCGGGGTCTTCACCTTGTAGATGACTCTATTCATCACGAGCGCGGTGATCAGGTACAGGGAGATCTGAAGCGTGTACAGCCCCACGAGGACGGCGGCCTGTCGGGCTGGAGTGCTGGCTATAGAGGCCACCAAGGCGACGGCTACGATGAGCCTCGCTTGGCACGGGATCATGGGCACGGCGAGGGAGGTTACGACGCGCTCTCTATCGTCGTCCATAGCTCTGGTGGCTAGTATAGCAGGGAC
Source organism: Thermoproteota archaeon (assembly GCA_011042755.1). Next base: position 7,955 of record DRBY01000049.1, read on the forward strand.
ATTGCAGCCGAATCCTATCACCGCTGGAAACACGGCCCTCCCGCTAACTCCAAATCTCCTGAAGAACCGGTCGAGACTCACGGCGACCCTCGCCATGAGTCCGCTGTCCTGCAGCACCCCTAAGAGCACGAAAACCGTAAATACCAGTGGCAGGAAGCTGAGCACCAACCCCATCCCTGAGATCACGCCATCAGCCAGCAGAGACGCGGTCCACTCAGGGTAACCGGCGTTCAGAAGCGTCTCGCTTGCCAAGCCAGCCAATCTGTCGAATGCCCCGCCTATCAGAGATACCAGGCTGTATTCCCCAACCAGCTCGGCCGCCTTCTTGAAGCCTATCGACGCCAGGATCATGTCCACCGGGCTGCCAGTGTTTACTGCGAACACTGCCGTGAATGCTGAAAACAGAACGAGGAGTGAGAAGATGGGACCGGCGATGGGGTGAAGGGCTATTCTATCGAGCTTCTGGGCTAGGCCAGGCGAGGCAAGCCTAGTCACCTTTATCTTCCCCCTAAGCAGGCTGGAGATGAGCTCATACCTTGCCTGGACCATGAACTCCTCTGGGACCACTCTCAGTTCGGCTTCGGCCCTTGTCCGCACTTCCTCCACCTTCTTTAGTAGCTGCGGGTCGGCCTTGGAGAGAGTCTCTGCCAGGCTGGGATCGCCCTCCATCAGCTTGACCGCGGCCCAGCGGCGTGGGTAAGCCGCCAGCGAGGGGCAGTTTGCCAGCAAATTCTCAATCTCATTGATGTAGGGTTCTAGCGGTCCATAATCCACCCGGAGGGGAGTGCTCCTCCCGGCCCTTCCCTCAGCGACGTCGAGAATCCTGTCAAGGAGAGCGCCAAGGCCGATCTCCTTGAGCGCCGATATGCCCACCACTGGTACGCCCAGCTCTCTCTCAAGCCCCTCGATGTCTACGTGAATAGCCCTCTTTGCCGCCACATCCATCATGTTGAGGGCCAAGACCACCCCGCCAGTTAGCTCGAGGACGAGGATCGCCATGTAGAGGGTTCTCTCGAGGGCCGTGGCGTCGGCTAAAACGACCACCACATCCGGCCTGTAACGAGTGATGAACTCTCCGGTTATAGCCTCAGCCACTTGTTTGGCCCCGGCAGAGAGGCCGTAGGAACCAGGCAGATCGACTACCTTGATCTGAACCCCGTGGTGAGTGAGGTACCCCTGATTTACCGAGACGGTTACGCCAGGCCAATTTGCCACGTGCGCGGTCTCGCCAGTCAGAGCGTTAAACAGCGTGCTCTTGCCCACGTTGGGGTTAGCAGCGAGAGCGACGATGATCTCTCTCTTCTTGATGGTCTTAGAACCCAAGGAGAACCCTCCTTAAAGCGGCTGAACCATAACTTTAGAGGCGATCCCCCTGCCGAGAGAGAGCGTTACACCTCGAACAGAAATGACCAGGGGGCCAGCCGAGTTAAAGAGGATCGTTACTTCGCTTCCTGGAAGAAGCCCCATCTCCATCAGTCTCCTAGCTAACCCTCTGCCAGCTCTTATCTCCCTCACTATGGCTCTGGCGCCTGGAGGCAGCATTGACATCGGTACCACCATGCCGGACATCTCGAAATCTTCCCCCCTCAGTACCTTGACTCTCCCAGCAGGACGGAAGTAGGCGCCTCTCCCTTCAGCGGGCCCCCTGGTCCGCTTCATTTCGCTTCACCAGTTAGGCTGGCCTAATGTATATAGTAGTTTCCCCAACCCTAAACTCTCTTTTGTCATCAATCAGATGGGCACTTCTCGTATTTAGCAAAGTATTTGAATTGCTCTAACAAGTCTGGCCCCTCTCTTGGGCACATCGATATGAACTTCAGGAACAGGAATATTCTGTCAAGCGTCTGTGGATGAACTTCGTGCTCGAGATAGCAGGCATCCTGCTCAGCAACATCTTCTGGGACGCCCAACACCTCAACGAAGAACCGTTTGAGGAGTTCGTGCCTCTCGGCTATCTCAGAGGCAGTCCTGATGCCGTTCTCCGTGAGTGAGATCCCTTCCCTCTTCCTGTACGTTACAAGCCCTTTTTCCTCCAACCTCTCTAGAGCGTCTACCACGCTAGCTGGTCGAACGCCCAGCTTCTGAGCTAAGTCCCTCACACGAATGATTCCCTTCTCTCTGAGTAGGAAGTACATAGCCTCAAGATACTCTTGTTCCCTGACGCTCAGGCTCATCTAC
>DRBY01000079.1 GCA_011042755.1 Thermoproteota archaeon
CGCTGAAGGAGGAAACTGTGACCTCGCCTCCCCCGACGGCCCTGGCGCGAGGGAGCGTAACTTTACCGACCCTTGGAAGTATCACCATCTTGAACATAGCCAGTATTGGGTTGATGAGCTTCCCCTCCTCGTCGAACTGACTGTCGCCGGGTGGGGGGCAGAACGCAGCTCTCATCTTCTTCCTGATAACATCTGGGGGGTCGTGGACCGCCACGTGGGACTTGGGAATGGAGCTGCTCATCTTACCTCCGGGCAGCAATCCCGGAACCAGAGGAAAGTGCACAGCCACAGGAACCCACTTCTCGTGTCTCAGCTCAACTCTTGAGGAGAAGAGCTCTCTAGCTAGGGCGTGGATCTTCCTCTGGTCCGTGCCTCCCATAGCTAGGTCGCACTCGAGGTAGAGTATGTCTAGAGCCTGCATGATCGGGTAGAGGTGCTGACCGACGGTCGGGTGCTCCGTCTCTCTTGCTATCATTGACATAGCCCTCCAGGCCCTCCTGGCCGTGACCTTCTGGGATAGGGTCAGCAAATCGAGCGTGTATTCCTCCGAGAGCTGGTACTCAGTCCCGAGGACGATGTCAATCCCTTCAGAGCCGAGTATCTTGAAGACCTCGCTCCAGTAAGTGAGCGAGACTTCTTTCAACAGCTCAAGCGGGCCCTTCCCGTTTAGAAAACCATGAAGATCAGCCATTAAGGCTATTGAGTGGAACCCCAAGTCCGCTAGGCGTGCCAGCTTCTCTATCGTAAAGAGGACTCCTATGTGGATGGGACCTGACGGCTCGTATCCAATGTATGCGGTCGGTCTGGGCTTCTTAACGAGTTCTCTAAGCTCATCTAGCGTCATTACAAACTCTTCAACTGGCTCGGCCACGTTATCTAGGACTGCATGCAGTCTATCTTCGTGCAATTCGGCCCCCGCTGGGCTGACCCCTGATTAGGTTTTAATCCCTCCAGCGTCAAGCCGTGAGGATGACTCTACCTACCCTTAAGGTCAGCGACACGCTCCGCGGGGTGAAGGAGGATTTCTCCCCAATTGATCCACCAAATGTGAAGATCTACGTGTGCGGCCCGACTGTGTACGACGTGGCTCATGTGGGCCACGCGAGACCTGCTGTCTTTTTTGACGTGGTGAGGAGGTACCTCGAGAGGCTGGGGTACAGGGTCTTCCTCGTGACTAACGTGACTGACATAGAGGACAAGATCATCAGGAGGGCCAAGGAAGAGGGTGTCTCGTTTAGAGAGATTGCAGATCGATACGAGAGGGAGTACTTCGAGGCCATGGCCTCGCTCGGGGTCATGCTGCCAACCGTAGTCCCGAGGGCCACCGACTACATCGACGACATGATTCGGGTGATCGAGGGCCTGATTGAGAAAGGGCACGCGTATCCGGCCGAGAACGGAGACGTCTACTTTGACGTTTCCAGCTTTCCAGACTACGGCAGGCTTTCCAAGATCAAGATCGAGGAGCTCGTGGCCGGCGCCAGAGTCGAGCCGGGCGAGGGGAAAAGGTCGCCAGAGGACTTCGCTCTGTGGAAGGCTTCGGCGCCGGGAGAGCCAAGCTGGCCGAGCCCGTGGGGGCCTGGAAGGCCTGGCTGGCACATAGAGTGCAGCGTGATGATACTCAAGCTGCTGGGCCCCCAGATAGATATCCACGGCGGGGGCCAAGACCTAGTGTTCCCTCACCACGAGAACGAGATCGCCCAGACGGAGGCCTACACCGGAATATCTCCGTTCGTACGGTATTGGATGCACGTGGGGCTGGTAACGGTCGGCGGAGAGAAGATGGCCAAATCGCTGAGGAACTACTTCGAAGTGAAGGTCGTCGTCGAGGAGTTTGGATCCAACGCCGTGAGAACCTTCCTCCTGTCGGCGCATTACAGGTCTCCCTTGGAGTTCAGCCTAGACGCCTTGAAGTCAGCCAAGGCTCGGTTTGAGTCTTGGAGGTCAGCCCTGTTGCGCGCTGAGGCATACCTGCGAGAAGCAGGCCCATCGCATGAGTTGTCAGAGGAGGACTTGAAGCTGAGGGCAGAACTCCAAGACGCGAAGAAAAGGTTCTATGAGGCAATGAGTGATGATTTTGATACTCCAAAGGCGCTGTCTGCTATAGACAACGTGAGCGCAATAGCCTCCAGAATAGCCTCGGAGTCCCTATCTCCAAATTTGGCAGGAGAGGCTGCTGTCACGCTGAGGGACTACCTGCAGCTCCTCGGATTCTCTGTAGCAGAGGAAGCCATGCCAGCAGATCTGAACAGGCTAGTAGAACTCTTAGTCGACGTGAGGGCTGCCCTAAGAAGGAAGAAGATGTGGGACCTGAGCGACGAGATCAGGTCCAGGCTGGCAGAGCTGGGGATCAGGTTGGAGGATAAGGGAGACCAAACCGTCTGGTGGATAGAGCGGTAGCGGCCTCAGGCCAGGTCAGTGAGGTCACGGATCCCGGCCGTCACCAATCATCATCGGCCAGTACCACTTTTTCTCCTGCCCGCGATTAAAGTTGGCGCGCTCTCTTGCGAACTCGCTCCAGCGTCTCTTTCATCCTATCGTAGTGAGAGCCAGTCCAGTACACCTTACCGCAGCCTTCGCACACGTAGACGAACTGAAACCTCCTCTTGACGCCATCTGGTATGCCCCTCACCTCGCTGGAACGCTTCCTCTTGAGTGGTGTGTTGCACATGGGGCACCTCGTCTTGCTGAGGTCGATCTCGAGCGGGATCCCCAGCTCTTTAGACAACTCGGCCAGAGCGCCAACGATGTCGTCGGTTGAAAGGAGGATCGCGCGAACTCCCAGCTTCCTTGCGCGGGCATAGAGATCTGAGTCTCTAGTGAGAACTATCCTTCCAGACCGCTTGGCACACTTAAGGAGCGCTTCATCGTCAAGCCCGCACTGACGGTAGTCCATGGCGTCGATTCCCAATACCCTCAGCCACCTAGCAATGTGACCGAGCATGGCGTCCACGAGGAACTTCAACTTCCGCAATCGTCAGCTAGAGTTAGAAAGATTAGAACTCTTGGTGAGAGGACCTAGAAACGTTGGATGCGATGCGGCGGGATTGAGATTTTGATCAAAGCGATGCTTGCTAAATTGTATTTGCAGGTCAAAAAGACGGTGTGATTCTCTGATACGTGAATCACTCAAAGAGATTATGCAGACCTCTAGGCAAAGTAAGGAGAAAGGGTGGTAGCCCCGCCCGGATTCGAACCGGGGTCGCCCGGTCCAAAGCCGGGCGTGCTTGACCTGGCTACACCACGGGGCTCCGGGATGGGGAGTCCCCTTCGATTTATAAACGGTTCCTGAGGCAAGAGCCCTCCTTCACGGCCTCTGCCAGTCCTGCAACCCTCTGAGCAGTGTCTCCAGATTCCAAATATGTTCCAACAACGATAATGTCCGCTCCAGCCGCTGCCCTCTCCTTCGCTAGCTCAGGAGATCTTATTCCGCCGCCCACAATCACTCCCATACCCGTCTGTCTCTTCACCGCAGATACCATCTCAACGGGGACAGGCAGCTCAGCCCCACTGCCAGCTTCCAAGTAGACCCACCGCATGCCCAGCAGCCTCGCCGCCATGGAGTAGGCCACTGCTATTTCGGGCTTCTTTCTGGGAATTTCCCTAGCTCTTCCAACCCACCCCGCTGCGCTGGAGCCTCCTGGCTCCACTATGAGATAGGCCGTAGGAATCGCCTCTATCTGGAGGGCTCTAATCATAGGCGCGGCCAGGGCTTGAGCCTCTATTATCCAGTAGGGACTCGTGGAGTTGAGGAGAGACATGAACAGCATCGCGTCCGCTCCTGGACTGACGCCGTCTACGTTGCCGGGGAATAGTATCACCGGCAGAGACGTCGATTCCTTCAGAACTCTGACTACCTGATGCAGCCTCAGACCAGCGCCCACAGATCCTCCAACGAGTATAATGTCGGCTCCGGACTCTTCCGCCTCCCTCGCGGCCCTTCCTGCCTCCTCTGGCTGAACGTTAAATGGGTCAAACAAGACGGCCAGTAGAGTTCGCTCTCTCGACCCCTCCACTAGCTTCCTCTCGATCGGTCCCAGTGAGGGCTCCATCGCTGCCGTCTCCCCAAGTCTTTAGATAAAGGCGCATCTACTGAATCTACTGTGAAGGCTGGAGCCAGAGCCCTAGGCATAGATGACGCCCCCTTCGAGCGGGGAAAGTCGCCACACACGAAGATAGTCGGAGTTCTCATGAGAGGGGTTATTTTAGAGGGCGTCGAGGTTGAGCGCATCGAAATAGACGGACTTGACGCAACAGACGCCGTGTTGAGACTCCATGATAGGCTTGGATCTCAGGCGCGAGTGATATTTACCCACGGGACTGTGGTGGCTGGGTTCAACCCCTTAGACCTCAACAGGATCTGCTCAGAGACCGGAGTTCCTGTGATCGCGATACTCGACAGGATGCCCAGCTGGCCAGAGGTTAGGAAGGCCATGTTATCCCACGGGCTAGAGCGTAATCTGGCCGTCCTTGAGCGGAACCCACCCTACGAACCGCTGAACACTGAGCCTGGGTCAATAGTCTACGCAAGGTCAGGTATATCCCGACAAGACTCCGTTAAGGTTCTGACCCGTTGGCAAATTGAGTCAAAGTACCCAGAACCCCTCCGAGTAGCTCACCTGATTTCTAAGGTGTTGGCAGCAGACTGAGATTGAGGCGACGCTCTTATAGGTTGGATGTTCTAACTGAACTACCTAGAATCATGAAAGCGGCATTCCTGGCTGTCGGCAACATCTCAATCGACCTAATACACTCAGCTGGCGGCTTCGCCAGGCGAGTGGCCGGATCTTCGTTTTATGCCTCTCTGGCGGCCGCAAGGCTTGGAGTCAAATCCGCCGTTCTCGCGAAAGCTGGAGCCGACATAGTTCCGAGTAGAGACCTGGCCCCCCTATTGCGAGCTGGCGTCGTGCTCGACGGTCTTGTCGTGGGCGGGTCTACGGCCTCTTATGAACTCTTCTACAGGGGAGAAGATCGGACACTAAGGCTCAGGAGGGTAGGAGAACCCATCTCTCCGGACGATGTGAGGTCGCTCAACATAGACTGTCAAGCGGCGCTGGCCTCGCCTATCTACAACGAGATACCCGATGAGACGCTTCAAGAACTCAGGAGAAGGTGCCGCCTCCTTGCGGTAGACCCTCAAGGATACATCAGGAAGAGGATCAGAGGGGGCTGGATAAGGTTCTCGAGGTGGGATGCCGTGAAGAAGCTAAGAGGGCTCGCCGACATAATAGTGACCAGCAAACCCGAACTACCTTACCTAGCCAGAGGCCGCGACGATCGCTCGAAGTTGCTGAACCTCTTGAACTCGGGCGCTGAGATAGCTTTCATGACGAGAGAGGGGGGTGCAAAATCTGCGCTGCTAGCCTACGACGGGAGGGTTGTTGAGATTCCAGTGGTCCCCCCCAAGAGGATGGTCGATCCGGGGGGCGCCGGAGACGTCTCGGCGGCAGCGTTCGTGACTGAGTACCTGCGAACGAATGAGCCCGTGTGGTCGGCGTTGTTTGCATCTAGCGTGGCAAGCTTCATCTACGAGGCTTTTGGGGCAGAGGCGGCGCCTTCACGTGAGGATGCGATTGAGAGGCTTCGGTCTTTTTTAATGAGATTCCATGCTGAACTCTACCGTGAATTCATGGCTTACCTGTAGGCCATGAGGTGGTCGCATGGCAAAGTTCGCCCCGAAGATCGAACAGAAGAGATGGACTCCAGAGATGGAGCTCGAGATTCAGGCGATATGGGAGAAGGAGCGTCTGTACACATTCGATCCAGACTCTCCAAAGCCTAAGTTCTCCATAGACACTCCTCCACCCTACGCGAGTGGGAAGTGGCACATCGCGGCGGCCATCCACTACGCGCAGATCGACATGATAGCCCGCTCCATGAGGATGCGGGGTTATGAGGTCTACTTCCCTTGGGGTATTGACAGGAACGGGCTTCCAGTGGAGGTGGAGACTGAGAAGAAGTACGGCATTCACATGCGTCAGTACCCCCGAGAGGAGTTCCTCAAGCTCTGCTCCCAGTTCCTCGATGAGAGTGAGATGGACATAGTCAGGATAGGAAAGAGATTGGGAATAAGCGCAGACTTCGAGAACATCCTCCGGACTGACAGCGACGTGTGGCGAGCCGTCACTCAGGCCACATTCATAGACGCTTGGAACAAGGGCTACATCTACGAGGATTACAGGCCAAACAACTATTGTCCGAGGTGCGCGACTACGCTCGCAGATGCGGAGATCGAGTATAAGGAACTTGACGCCAAGCTGGTGTACCTGAAGTTCAAGACTGAGGACGGGGAGACGGTCACAGTGGCCACGACCAGGCCGGAGCTGCTGCCAGCCTGCGCGGCCGTCATCTACAACCCTCACGACGAGAGGTACAAGTGGCTGCAGGGAAAGACGCTCATTACGCCTCTCGGCCGGAAGGTCCCTGTGCTCGAGCACCCGGTTGTCGACCCCGAGTTTGGGACGGGGCTCGTGATGGTGTGCTCGTACGGAGACAAGGTAGACGTTCAGCTGTTCAGGGAGCTGGACCTAGAGCCCACCATAATCGTTGACGAGAATGGGTGTCTGAACGAGAGAGCCGGTAAGTACGCTGGTATGACCATTAAGGAGGCGAGAGAGGCAATAGTAGAGGATCTGAAGGCAGCTGGGCTCGTTGAGAAGATCGAGGAGATGAAGCACAGGACCCCGGTCTGTTGGAGGTGCAAGACTCCCATAGAGATAGTCCCGATGAAGGAGTACTACCTGAAGCAGGTCGATTTCCTAGACGAACTCAGGAGGGCCGCCCTCGAAGAGATGAGGTTCTACCCAGACTGGTCGATACAGTACCTACTAGACTGGATCTCAGCCGTCGACTCTGACTGGCCAGTGTCGAGGAGGAGGTACTACGCGACCGAGATACCGATCTGGTACTGCAAGTCTTGCGGAAAGCCCGTAGTCCCTCCGCCTGGGCGGTACTACAGACCCTGGAAGGAGGATCCACCCTTCGACAAGTGCCCTCACTGCGGCTCCTCAGAGGGGTTCGTGGGTGAGGACAGAGTGTTCGACACTTGGATGGACTCCGGGATCTCGCCGCTGGTGTACAACGGATACGGATGGAATGAGGAGCTCTTCAAGAAGCTGGGCGGCCCATCCGACCTCAGGCCCCAGGGGAAGGACATAGTCAGGACTTGGCTCTTCTACACGCTCCTCCGGGTCTACCTAGTCACAGGAAGGCACGCGTTCAAGCACGTCTGGATTGGGGGCATGGGGCTTGACGCTCAGGGCAGGGCCATGCACAAGTCCCTCGGTAACATAATCTACCCGTGGCCAATGTTCGAGAAGTACGGCGCCGACGCAGTGCGGTTCTTTGGTGCTGCAGAGGCCCATCACGGGTCAGACTTCAGGATCTCTGAGGCTAAGATCGCCGGGTCCTTCAAGTTCCTCCAGAAGCTGTGGAACGTCGCCAGGTTCATCTCAGCCTTCCCGATGCCAGAGGAGGAGCCCAAGCTGAAGCCAACAGACCTGTGGATCCTGGGTGAGATGAACGACTACCTGAGGAGGGCCCTCAAGGGGTACGAGAACTTCGACTTCTTCGACCCGGCCAACTCGGCGAGGACGTTCGTCTGGCAGGTGTTCGCTCCCCACTACATCGAGTTAGTGAAGGCGAGGGCTTACGGAGACGAGGGAATACCTGAGGAAGACGTCTTGGCCGCCAGGTGGACCCTCCACACCGTGCTTAGAGCTGTGCTTAGGTGGCTCGCTCCGATAACCCCGCACATCACCGATTACCTCTGGAGGCAGCTCTACGGAGGTTCAGTCCATCGAGAGACGATGCCAGAGCCGGAGCCAAGATGGGACACCGAGTACAAGGAGCTGGGTAAGAAGCTCATGGAGTTCAACAGCAGAGTATGGAAGATCAAGAAGGACTCAAACCTGCCCCTGAGCGCCGAGATCAGCATCGAGATACCGAGCGAGCTGAAACCCTTCGAAGAAGACCTAAGGAGACTTCACAACATAAAGTAGTGGCGCCGGGGGTGGGATTTGAACCCACGTGGCCTCCTAGAGGCCACCGGATCTCGAGTCCGGCCCCTTGGCTTCGCCGGGCCGGAGGCCCTCTGGCTAGGGTACCCCGGCACCCACTCTCTTTATCTCGGACGGGCTATATAACGCATTTGGTGGGAGATGGGAAAGCTCTTCGGAACTGCCGGTGTCAGGGACGTGTACGGGGTAGAGATAGATGAGATGCTCCCTCTAGACTTCGGGAGGAGCGTGGCTAGAGTATTCTCCAGCGCCGATGTCGTGGTTAGCTGGGATGGTAGGCTCTCAAGCCCTTCACTGTCCTCGGCTGTCATCGCAGGAGTGCTTGCAGAGGGTAAGAACGTCAGGGTGCTCGGCCTCGCCCCGATGCCTGCTGCCTGCAGGGCCTCAATGAAGGAGGGTAGCCCGGGTGTGTACGTGACGGCTAGTCACAACCCTCCAGAGTACAACGGGCTGAAGGCCTTGATGGAGGACGGTTCCGAGGCCACGCGAGGTGTCGAGGAAAAGATAGAGCGTGAGATAACATCTCTCTCAAGACCAAAGTTGCCTGAGAGACCCCCAGCAGTGCTGCCCTCAGGTTACGGGGTAGCAGACTACCTGAGAGATTTAGTATCCTCGTCAGCCAGCGTCGGCGATCAGAAGGTCGTGGCAGACCCAGGAAACGGGTGTGCTTCTGATATAGCGCCGAGGGTCTTGTCTGAAATCGGCCTGAGCGTTATCTCAGTAAACGACTGGGTCGACGGCAGGTTCCCGATGAGGCCTTCAGAGCCGACTCCAGAGAATCTGAGGGGCCTCTCCGAGCTGATCTTGAGGACTGAGGCTGACTACGGAATCGCGTGGGATGGAGACGCAGACAGGGTCGCGTTAATCGATAGCCGAGGGAGGTTCGTCCCCCAGTATGCCGTCTCGTGCCTGGTGGCCCTGGCGCTCCGTGCAAAGAGGGCCATAATCTCGGTAGACATGGGGTGGGGCTTAAGAGACCTGCTCGAGAGGGAGGGCGGTGATGTGATCGTGTGGAGGCTAGGAGATCTCCACAGCGAGTATAAGAGGAGGCTGGAGGCTGGCTGGTCTGCTGATCTCGTCACAGAGCCTTGGAAGATCATGGCTCCGACGTGGGGGCCTTACTTTGATGGGATCAAGGCTGCTGCGCTCGTGGCGCAGGCGGTACACGAGTTTGGATCGCTTGAAGAGGCTCTAGAGGCCGTGCCAAAGTATTACCAGGAGCGAATGAGTTTCAAGGTTTCCGGAGATCGGTCCGTGATATTCAACAGAGTGACTGAGGCGCTAGAAGAGGAGCTATCGTCGCAGGTGCGGGAAGTCGACAGGCTGGATGGCGTGAAGTTCATCTTGGAAGACGGATGGGTACTCATCCGCGTCAGCGGGACGGAGCCCAAGATCAGAGTGTACGTTGAAGCCAAGACCGACGACAGGAAGAGGGAGCTCGCGAGTCTCGCCGTGAAGAAGCTGAGGGAGGCGGGGGTGACCTAGGCTGGATGTGGTATTCGTGCTAGGCATAGCTGGCTCTGGCAAGACTACCCTAACGCACGCCCTAGTCTCATGGCTCCAAGATAGGGGGTTGGATGTACGCGCGGTGAACCTGGATCCAGGGGCCAAAACGCTGCCCTACGACCCGGCCCTCGACGTTCGAGAGATCGTCACGGTGGACGAACTGATGGAGAAGAGGGGCCTCGGACCAAACGGGGCCATACTAGAGGCCGTCGAGGTCATGGCGGGCAGGAGGTCGGACTTGATAAGAGAGATGGAGGGCATTAACGCAGATTATCTGGTAATAGA
>DRBY01000134.1 GCA_011042755.1 Thermoproteota archaeon
GGCGTGTTCCGATATCTCAATGAGCTTAGTCCGACCAAGTGTGGTTCTGCTCACCAGTCCAAGTTCTTCGAGTCTCTTCAGTATTCTAGACACTTTACTTTTCGAGAATCCAACCAATGAGGGGAGATCTCGTTGAGTCACAGACCCACCCGCTCCCTCGATCGCCTTTAGTATTTGTATTTCTTCTGGCAAAAGTTGTACCTCACTAGAGGTGGTTTCTTCTGTCTTTCTTCCTTCAGGAGCCGCTTTCAGTCTCGCCCTTCGCTGGGCTGAGGCATAGACTAGTAGCGCAGCGGCGGAGAAGGATGCTGTATTAGAAGCCAGAAGGAGAGCAATACTGCCCGCAAATCCACTTGGGCGACTTGGGTGATTGTTTTCGGGAGGATATGTGGGAGACATTAAGGGTGCTAGGCTATTAGTCAGAGAGTAGGTTACGACGAAGCCCCTACCCTCTCCAGGAAATACTGTTAGGTTTGTCCAGCTCACGAGGGTTCTCCTGGTCCACTGATCCGCGTCCACCAGCGGTCGATTTGGGTAAAACAGATCCATTGTTGGAAGAAGCTGGGTCAACAGAGCGTCTCTAGGAAGAAGAACATCTACGTTTACCTCCGTGACCCCCTGAACTAGCGTCAGGTTTGGCTTCAAGAGGTTGAATGAGAAGATCCTATACTCCCCAGTAGATGTGTTGCTACCCGGCGGGACCCATTTCTCCACATACCCGCCTGAGGTCGTCCAATAGGTGGTCTCAAAGGAGCCAACACTACCGGGTGGGACAGGCTCCACTAGAACCATTTTGATGAATACCACGTCTGACTGGTTGACAAGCTCGGCTTGAAGACCCTCGGCTCGCACGCCCCTCTTAAAGTCAACGAGGACGGAGGATGCCCTACCCAGGGGGAGCATAATCGCTTTAACCGGCGTGTCGTGATTAGCAGGGTTCACAAAGGTTCCATAGATTGTGACCATAGATGTATCATTCCCGAAGAGTTCTACGAACGCACCAAACTGAAGTAGGTATGGGGCTTCCATCTGCTGGGTTTGAACCGGCTCAGCTGAGGAAGCCATGGCTAGAACTGCAAAGCCGAACATGACCGCCAAGATTATTGTTGAAACTCGCTTAGCTATGTCAAGCCGGTGCCTGCCAGTCATCAGGGCGAAGATCAGAAGAACTTAATTAACTGTTCATCACCGTTTATCGACGAGGGAGAGTGGCCTAACCTGGCGAAAGGCGAGGAAGCCGTCGCGTGAAACATATCGGGAAGGTGTTATTTGAGTATGAGAAAAATCCCAAGAAACTCTGCGGCTCGCACAGAGGATGTAATCACTTGGGCTCGAGCTCTGACCGAGGAGTCTCTGCGAGGCGGGGCTATAGTTGTAGTAGAGGGAAGAAGAGACGTGAGAGCTCTCGTGCAACTAGGGGTGAGGGCTATCTTCATGACTGTAGGCGACCTGGAAAAGGAGATCAGAGTTAAGGGGGCAGATGCTGTGGCTGGCCGGCGCTACGTCATACTAACAGACTTTGACTCGGAGGGAAACAGGATTAGGCATAAGCTGGAGCGTGAACTCTCTGAGCTGGGCGCGGTAATAATTAGGTGGCCCGTGAAAGAGTATCGCAGGTTGGGCTTCCCTGCCAGGATAGAGGAAGCTAAGATCCGCTAGTTCCGGGGGGACCAGAAGTGAGTGAAGGTTCAGAGGATGTCACAATAAGGGTCTATACGTACCTTAATCGAACCGAAGATCCATTGAAAATTCTCATGGCCATAAGAAACGTGATTCCAGTAAGCGAAGAAGATGAAGTTCTTGAGAGCAGCGCAAGGTATGTTAAGTGGCCCAGGTTAGTAATATACGAGACGCAGGGGCTTGACAAGTTACTGAAGCTGAGAAATGCGTTTAGATCGAATAGAGTGCTAGATACTGCCCGGATGCTGCTGAAGGCCTCGGCAAGAGGTACGACTATGGAGCTGCTTTTGCACAAGCAAGCTGCGCTCAAAGGCCACATAGTCCTATGCGAAAGCAATGATGAGAGCCCCCTTGGAGTGATAAGAGTTGAGATAACCCTTCCTCCCCATATGTTTGGTAGGATGAACCTGTTTTTAGACTGGATGGCCCCAAAAACGTCTCGCGGAAAGATAGTAAAGGAAGTGAGGTACGGGGAGCTAGCCTCCGCCCTGAAGAGCTCCGAAACGACCACTACAGGTCGACAATCATGAGGTCCCTAGCCACGAACGCGTTAGGAAACATTCGCCTAGCCATCTCCTCTATTCTGGCGAGATCCTCCTTCTTGTAGCGTGCGCTGAAGTGTGTAAGGGCTAACCGTTTCACGCCAGCCTTAAGAGCCACTTGACAGGCTTCTTCTACCGTACTGTGCCCCGTGGCAACGGCACGTTCAGCCAAATCCCCAGTAAAGGTGGCATCGTGTATTAAGAGATCTGCGCCTGCCGCCTCCTTTACTACTGTCTCAATTGGTCTAGTGTCTGAAGAATAGACTAGGACCTTGCCCTTCCGTGGAGGACCCAGCACGTCTTGAGGCCTAACTACTCGGCCGTCTGGGAGCTTAACCTCAATTCCCTTCTTCAACAACCCTCTAAGAACTGGGGGCACGCCCAGCTGGTCGGCCCGCTCGACGTCTAGCTTACCAGGCTTGGGCTTTTCTGAGATCTTGATTCCAAAAGTTGGTGTATCTCCGTGATTTACTGGGAAAACCTTTACAGTATACTTCCTGAACTCAAATATCTTCTCATTATTAAATTCGACTAGCGTAAGTGGGAAATCCACTCGAAATGATGAGTGCTCCTTCAGGCACTCCAGCAACGCGGCCAGCCCCGGAGGGGAGTATATTTCGAGAGGAGATGATCTTCGAAGTATGCCCAGAGTTTGAATCATAGGAAAGAGTCCTAAGAAGTGGTCCCCGTGGAGGTGCGTGATGAACACTCTCTTGAGCCTTCCGAAGCCCAACCCGGCCTCAATTATCCTGCGCTGAGTGCACTCTCCGGCGTCTATGAGGACATACTCTCCGTCAAACATCACGGCCAGAGAAGTTAGCCCCCTGTCCTTCGTTGGGACGGCGCTGCTGGTTCCTAAGAAGATCACTCTCAAGCAAGGATCACCTCAGCCTTGCGACGACGATCCTCCTTGTTAGCCTTTTGTGCTCTCTGTAATCGACTACTTCCACGAGTTCGTACCCTACTCTCTCCACGAAGTCGTCGACGCCGAATTCTCGGGGCGCAGCCATGGTGAGATAACCGCCTGGCTTTAGTAGATCTAGGGATTTCTCTAGAAAGCGAAAGATCAATTTTTTCGGATCTACACGCCTTGAGGAGCTCGCCCTCCCGTAGGGTGGGTCAGTTACTATCGAGTCCACAGTTCCCTCAAGCCCGAGGTTCAATGCGTCGCAGACCCACAGTCTGAAGGATTCCTTGAATCCGTAGTACGTTAGATTCTGTTCCGCCCCCCACACAATCTTCTCATCGATATCGCACCCTAGCACGAAGGCCCCCACTTCCAGGGCTTCCAGCGCAATACCGCCAGCCCCCACAAAAGGATCTAGCATCACATCACCGGGTCTGACGCGACCTAGGTTCACCATGGCCCTAGCCAGCTTAGGCCTCATGGACACAGGATGGGAGAACGGCCTCCGTGGTATCTCCCTAGATAAGAACTTGGAGCGGTCTATCGTGCCCATAAGTAGTCCCACAAATACCTTTCCGCCAGATAGGGCTACCAGCACGATGTGCTCTGGGTTCATAAGGTCAACCCGCAAGTTCGGACTGATCTTGAGAATCTCTCCGCCCATGGCTGCCTCGAGCTGAGTTCCGCTGATCTCCTTAGAGGAGCCACCTATCCTTACTGCCATCACCTTAAACGAGCCAGAGATCTCTGGCCACTCCACGTCCTTGATTAGATCCCCCAGACGTTCTGGCAGATTTGCTGTTGAACCAAAGTAGATTAGCTTAGCGACGTATCTCGAATAAGCTGCCCTATCGACTATAGATGTGACCGTCAACTCTGCATCGCTTGCATCGACTATGGCAACTTGAGGGGCCGCCAATTCTGCCGAAGCAGATAATCCACATGCCTCGAGTATTCCTCTAAGCTCGGCAAATGGAAGGTGAGGGTGCTCTCCGGTGAGGATCACAAAGAGCCTAGTTTTGGGGGGCAAATCTTAGCTCCTCCCAGAGGAGCCGGAGCAGCTCTTCCAGCCCATCTCCCCTCTTAGCCGAGATAGAGATGCAGCGGACGCCTTGATCGGTACAAACTTTCCTGAGGGGTCGCTCACCGTTCTTGAAGAGGTCCCTCAAATCTGCTTTATTCAACACCATTACTGTGGGAATTTCAGGGAACTCAGCGAGAATCTCTCTCAGTAAATTGACTTGATGGTCTATTCCGTATCCACACGTAGTGGTCGGATCTGCCACGTAGAGTATCACGCTTGCCAGCCTCCTCAGAGCAACGATGGCTTGTCGCTCGATTACGTTACGTCTAGAGATCGGCCTGTCGAGCAGACCCGGGGTGTCTATCACTTGCACCTTCCCCACGCCCCTGAATAGCGTATGCCCGACTAAGATTCCCTTCGTCGTGAATGGATATTCGGCCACCTCAGGCCTGCCAGTCGAGATCTGCCTGACTAACGTGCTCTTACCCGTGTTCGGCGCCCCCGCTATGACGATCGAGGGCGTGTAGGGATCGACCGAAGGGAGTTTCCTGAGCTTGGCAGCAGCCTCTCTCACGCACTCTATTTCTTCAGACACTCTCTTTACAACGGACGTCATCCGGGCCATGGCTCGCTTTCTAACGATCTCTAGCTGAGTGAAGTCGCTAGAGCGGCTTAGGTTTCGGATCTCTATCGCGGCTACACGTCTTACGACCTTTGCAGCCCACTCTAGCGCGCCTAAGCAGTGCTTGAGGCGATCGATACCGACAAGAACCTCTGCTAAGTCCCTATAGAATGGATGGATCGCTTCGAGAGGCGGGAAAGATCTCACACACGATCTTAACGTGTCCCACATGACGTCTCTAAAGGCCATTATCCTCATTTTCTCTCTCACACGAGCTTCTGTAAGTGGATCGAGACCCTTTGGAACGCTCTTAGGTTGGAAAGCCCTCTTGAACGCTCTATCAATTAGCTTATCGACCTGCGGAGGGGATATCGATTCAGCAAAGGGGTTTCCTTTCTCTTTTCCTTCATATTCCGGCAAATTTTATCACCGAGTAAACGAGATTTAGACCTAACATTCCCCATATAGCGCCTGATAGAGCATAGAGTAACTTGGAGAGGGTCGAGAAGCTGAGAGATTCATCGCGGGCTGATCGACTGAATAAGATCGCCAGAATTCTTCCGATATCTAGTGGAAGGGCTGGGAGCGCATTTATGGCCGCCGCGCTCAGGTTGAATATTACCAAGAATAGTAGGATCCTCGCCAAGGAGAATGCCACGCTTGGACTTAGATAGCTGAGCCGAGGGCTGTAGTAACCGAAGGGAGACAGTAAGACCCCGAGCCAGGCCCTCGAGGAGTTGTCTGGCCTAGCTCCAAGCTCTACGGTGATTGTTCCTCTACTGGTCTCGAGAATAGCAAGCTCGCCTGGACTCGCCTCCCGAAGGCAGCGGATCAGGTCATCGAGCGTGGGCGTCCTCGTAGAGTTTATCGCGTAAATCACGGTTCCTGGGGGTATGAGGCCCCAGGAAGGTCCGTTAGTTACTACATCCTCCACGTAGACTCCTGAGGGCATCGTGGGGAACCCGTGGAAGGCTGCTAAACCAGTCAGCAGTACGAGGCAGGCTGCTATCGCGTTGACACCTACTCCGCTGGAGAGGATCCTCGCAGACCTCCTAAGCGGGGCGCGAAACAGGGCTTCTTCGTCTATCTCTACAAATGCGCCTGGAATTAGGAAGAGCATGAAGAATCCTATTTTCTTAACCTCGAGACCCTGACTGACTGCTGAGTAGGCATGCCCAAGTTCGTGAACCAGCAGTGTGAAGAACAGTGCGAATAGAACTTCTCCACTGAAGGAAAGCGTGAATCCCGGTATTGGGGGCAGTACCGTTGGAGGTCCTCTTCCCCAAGACTTGATTAATTGACCAGTCGTCTTTACAAGCCACGCTAGAGCCCACGCCCCCACTATAGCGGACACGGGTAGGGAGGCGTCACCAAGAAGCCCCATCAGTCTCCTCATGTTGTGGGCAGGCTTGATGAGAAGGCTTCGCACTCTCTGAGGAGCGCTAATCTGTATGAACAGTGGATATGCTTCTAGCCAGTCTAGATTGAGGGCTCGTCCTGCCAGCATAGCTAGTGTGGATACTCCTGCAAACAAGCCGAGGATCTCGACGAACGGCATAATGAAACCCTTCCTTACGTTTTTACTCCCGTCTCCACGCTATGTAGGGGTCTGCTGGCTTAGAATGAGTTCTACTAACACGTTTGCCACGTCGACTACTGAATCTAGAAGCACGTACTCATCGGGAGAGTGCCTATTTCCTCCTTTCGGGCCAAAGATCACAGGAGAGACGTTGGCGAAGTTGTATAGGTAGCTGGCGTCGCTAACAGTTCCAATTACTATGGGCTCGGCATCTTGCTCTCCTAAGACCTTCTTGCGGGCCTCCATGAATTTCACGAGAAATTCATCATCAGCCGCGAGCTCATAGGGAGTGAGGAAGGGGGTCGGCCTCTTGGTCGGAGTGATCTTTATCCCAGCCCTCATTCCCTTCATCTTCTTGAGGTAAGATAGGAACTTCCTCTTTGCTGACTGCTCACTCTCGCCAGGCGGGTAGTGTCTGTCCAGCCTAAGGAGACAGAGATCTGGATGCACCATCACAGTCTCCTTCGACTTAATGCTGAGAGGGGCTACTGACCCTCCTCCCGAAGATCTGTGCTTAGGATAGTCTACTGCCCAAAGAACCAGCTTTGCTGCCTCTACGATAGCATTTATGCCCTCCTCTTCAACATCTGTGGCCGCGCGACCTCGCACTTCTACGTCAAACACGATCCTCCCGTAAGCACCCTTCCCTATCTTGAGTCCGGTCGGAGAGCCTACTACAGCGCCTAAGGCTCGATTAGCCTTCCCACTCTTGACGAACTCGTAGCTCCCTCGACTGAATCCCTCCTCATCACACACCGCGACTAGCATAACCCCGGTACTCATGTTTGGGGTTCCTCCTAACCTCTTCACCGCCTCTAAGATCGCCTCGAGCATGGCAGCTAGGGAGGACTTTGCGTCCAATGCCCCCAATCCATACACTCTGTCCCCCTCAACCTCACCCCAGGGGCTCCTCGTCCAGCCAGCAAAGACCTCGGTAGTATCCATGTGCGTCATGAATATCATTCTCTTCTCGGCCTTCTCACCGAAATACGCAATCACATTTCCTCCACAGTCAGGGACGGGCTGATGCTCGACTCTGTCGGCGACTGAAGACAGTCTGTCTATTATGTAGTCAGCAATCAGGCCCTCCTCTCCGCTGAAGCTCTTTATCGACACCAGATCTAGCAAGGTCTTCTTCACAGACTCCCGATCTACAGAGAAGCCGGGCGGCATTTCCTCCCCCTTTTAAGAGCGATAATTAGCGCTCCAACTCGGCCGCCCTCCAGGGCTTTCTGACGGGAACGAATTCCTCTCTCACGCCCTCCTCTGTGATCACAACGAGGTCAATACCGTCACCCGAGAGGGCATCTCTCTCAATGGCTGCTATCATGGCCCTCTTCGCGAGTTCTACGGCCTCGCTCTCCTCCATGTCCTTTCTGAACTCCCTTTCCAGAATACCAGTCGCCAGCTGGGCGCCGGTACCCTCTGCCGCAAAATCGTCTTCTAGCATACCGCCGGCGGCGTCCACGGCTATAATCTGAGGTCCATCGGGTGACAGGCCTCCCACGACGATTTCCGCTAGGAAAAACCTGCTAAACCTCCCGCTGTACAGCAGAATAGACAGGAGCCTGGCTACGTTGGCCGGGGTGGCCTTCTTCCTCTCATCCAGCTCGTATATCCTGATGTTGTAGATGAGGGAATCGTAGAGTTCCTGGAAGTCTGCGGGTAAGCCAGCGAATGCAACCCCCACCCTGTCATTTACGGGAAAGACCTTCCTTGCAGACCTACTCAAGATGAATGTCCCGTAAGACACTCTCCTGTCGGCAGCCAGTACGACCCCGTTCTTGAATTTCAGACCTAGCGCCGTGGCTAACACTCTGGGTCACCGCCTCCGATGAGTTAAATCCGCCTTGACTATTAAAACGCTGACAGATAGGATCAGAGGACGTATCGTGGAGCCCCGGGCGGGATTCGAACCCGCGACCCCCGCCTTACCAAGGCGGTGCTCCGCCGGGCTGAGCTACCGGGGCACCTAGCGAGAAGTCACGTCTCCATATTTAAAGCTTGGCAGATGGTCCCTTTAGTTCTTAGCGATGTCTACTCAATTTTCTAAGAACCAGCAGGAAGTGGTAGTCGCCAAATCCATACTTGGATCTCAAGAGGTACTCTAAATGATCGGAGAACACGCAGGGCGCCTTGCACGTTGGTGGTCTTTTTGCTGAGGCCGCCACCCTCATCCACTCTTCGCTTAGCTCCTTAAACCTCGGAGAAGTGGTGATAGCATCTAAGAACGTGATTGTAAGGTCGGCCGCGAGCTCAAGGGCTTTTGGTTGAGATAGTCCATTCTCTCTGGCAACTTCCATAATTAGCTCTCTCAACCTCTTCCTAGTAGACAAGTCCCCTGATTTGTCCATGCGGGATCGCCTCCTCATTAGACGACAGGTAGAATATCAACCTGAATCTTCAAGTCGACGCACCGGTTTCCATGGGAACATAACGTCAACAGGAGGCACATTCTCATCTTAGGGAAAGAGCTGGTGTCGTATGGACGAGCTGCGAATTCGTTAACTCGAAAGTACGAGTGCAGGGCAGTAGTGCGTAGGGAGAACCAATAACTCAAGAGTCTGCTGCGCTATGTGAGGTTAAGAACGCGAATGGTGCGGCCGCCGGGATTTGAACCCGGGTCTGGGGCTTACCTCGCCGACCTGCGCTTGGAGGGCCCCCATCCTAGTCCAGGCTAGACCACGGCCGCTCGAGAAGGAGTTACTTCACTCCTCTTTTTTACTCTTACCCGGGCTTATACTCGGATCCACCCTCTATGAAGCCGTAACCTACGAGCCTCCACCTACCCCCTATCCTCATCGAGATGGCCAGCCTCTGCCCCTCCTCCGCACACACGGGTATCCTCAGGATGGCCGTTAGGTTGTCTTCTGGGTCAATCGTCTTGACTATTACTGGAACCGTCGCGGTTCCCACGTTTAGCGTTATTAGCTCCCTAGGCTTCGGCCTCCTAGTCTCTATTTCCTCTCTCAGTCCTACGATACGCTCCATGAACGTAGCTCTTATGTCGAGTTCTTGCCAAGTTGGCGGAAGTTCGCCAGGTAGTCCGACGACATTTCCGACCATGTTATCTGCCTTAGTGATAGCAGGATCCAGCTTAGTACCCACACCGATGAGCCCTCCGGGGACGGCGTAGTGCAGCTCCGTAGTCTCGCTGCGCAGGCTGACGATCTCTGTAGTTATTGGGAGGAACTTACCTGCCGCATACACTCCGGGCCTAAGCTCAATCTCATCACCGACGGAGAACTTCCCTTGGATTATCGTGCCTCCCAGAACTCCGCCAACCAGCTTGTCGGGTCGGGTGCCAGGTCTGTTCACGTCAAAAGATCTGGCAACGTACATCCTCGGCGGCTTCGTCA
>DRBY01000024.1 GCA_011042755.1 Thermoproteota archaeon
CCATGTCTACTGAAATGTGGACTCTCAGAGGACACACCCCTAGGTCGATTCACCTCCGATCCGCTTAGTGGCTGAGGGGTAGTACTCGCGTAGTCACTACGCTCTGCGGAACATAATATGTTCCCACAAAACTTCCACGCCAGGGGTACCCCACCTGAAGCTGGCAGTGCTGCCCGCTGAGCGGCAGCGGAGACTTGCGCTTAGGCACCTGCTGGGCGTCTCCGGCGTCCCCCTCGAGGAGGTGGGTTCCCCCGACCCAGCGAGGCATGTAGTTGCCTTAGTCCCTTCAGGCGCAAGGATGCCTGAGATTCCCGTAACCTCACTCGTCTTTGGAGCTAGGAGCCCCAGGGGGAGGGCCGTGGAGGTCCCTCCCGGCGCCACATCCGGTTCTGTGAGGGTGTTTGGCAAGCACTTTCCGGTCGCTGGACCCCTGTACTCGCCCGACGGTAAGAGGGTCGATGCGGACGGGTTCATCGCGGTCTCTGAGGACACTCTATACGTGGGTCTGGAGCCGAGCCTGTCCGCTCTAGCCTTTCTGTCAGGTCGAGGCGGCCCATGCAAGGGGGATGTCCCTCCCCTCGACTCAATGGTAACCCTGCTGGTTAGCCTAATAGAGGCGTGCTTCCACTCTTGGGATCTCCCCTTCGTCCGACTGTGGCCCCACCCCGGCGGGGCCGACGCCACCGCGGTAAGCCCTCTGCCAAAGAGGCTTAAGCCCCTGCCAGATGGGAGGCACTGGCTCGAGTACTCAAAGGTCGGTGGACGCGGAGTCGTGACCTCTCTGCCGAGCGTGGGGGACAAGCCCTGCGCAGGAACAACCTTTCCGTTCAGGCCGCTAGTTGGCGGTAGGCCCCTCCGCCTCTGGGAGCTTCCCTCTTCCAAGCCAACTCCGGCCACGAGGATGTGGGGCCTGGTGGCTACTTCCGCCAGAGGCGGCGATAACGTGTTCAAGATCAGCTTGAGGGACTACATGGCGTGGTGGACCGCTAGGCTGAGCGTCTCCGTCGATCCTGGCTACGATGGGAGAGAGATATGGGTAGATCTCAAGTCTGAGAGACCCATAAAGAAGCTAGCGATCGAGATCTCGGTGAGACGGAGGTGGAGGATTTCCGGGGTTCACGCGGAGAACCTAGAGATGGTGAGGCGCTTCAGCGACTCTAGAGTGCTGGTAGTATTGGGAGAACTCAGCGGCTCCACGGAGATCCGGGCGGGTGTCTCTAAGTGATGCTGGAGGGGTCGGCAAGCCGGCCGGAGCGCACCCCCACAGGCGCCTCCTGCCAGATACCTCATCCCCCTCCTCCCCAATCGTCTCGCCACCTTATTATATTCCGACGCCAATGTGGCGTGATCTGGTATGCCCGTGGAGGCCTACACGGCTGTGAAGGTCAAGCCCCCCAAGGCCCCCAAGTTCAAGGGGAGCTTCCCCCAGCTGAACAACGTGGTCGAGGTACTCTACGTCACGGGTCCCTTCGACTTCCTGCTCAGGATAGTTGCCGACAACACGTTCGAACTCTCCAAGGTGCTCGAGGAGATCAGGTCGGACGAGGATGTGGTCGAGACTGTGACGTTCATAGTCCTGGAGAGGCTGAAGTGAGAGAGATCAGACTCTACGTAGTTAGGCTCAGACACGACGATCCGAAGAAGGCCACTGGACTCAGGCTCTGCAGGAGAGGCCTAGCTACACTCACTAGGAGACCTCCGAGGGGCGCGGTTGTGTTAGACCCAACTGCCAGTACATTTCTTAGTCCCGCAGATAGGCCTGCGGCCCTCGAGAGAGGAGTCGTGGCGGTTGACGCTTCTTGGAGGAGGATCGGAGAGGTGAGGTGGCCGAGGGGCAGGAGGAGGGTTCTGCCCCTGCTCATAGCCGCCAATCCCATAAACTACGGGAGACCCTTCAGACTCTCTACGGCTGAGGCCATGGCCTCAGCCCTCTGCATATTGGGGGAGTGGGGCCAAGCTGAGGAAGTGCTCTCGGCCTTCAAGTGGGGGCCCGAGTTCTTGAGGCTAAACGAGGACTGGCTCAGAGCATACGCCGGCGCCTCTGGACCTGAAGAGGTAGCCGAGCTCTGCAGGAGGTTCTACAGAGAGCTGACGGAGGGTGGGGAATGAGGGAGCCAGAGTGGGTCACCCAGGCACTCAAGATCCTGAGTCCCCACGCCCGCGTGAGCGTCCGTGGCAGGAGGGTCGTGATAAGCGTCAGGTACGACCCAGCGCCAGAACTCAGGGTGAGGCTGAGGTCGGCCCTCCGTCGGCTCCACGCTCCCGGGAACCACGGTGGGAACAGGGAGCTAGACGAGAAAGTTGTCTCAGAGCTGAGGACTCAGCTCAAGTATCTGCTGACCCAGCTGGATAGGCTGGTAGTCAGGTGGGACGTCTCCCTGCCTTACCACGCTCCTAGGGAGCTAGTAGAGGACGTCGTGGCCAAGCTGCTTGACGACCTAGAGAGGTCTTCTAGAGAGGCCGAGGGTCTAAACAAGGTCGTGAGGCAAGTTATGGCCTACGTCAACGAGTTCTTGAGGGTCTCCGGAAGGTAATACGAGCCTCGTATAGGGCTTATTTAGGTTGGCTGATCTGTTGCTAAGGTAGGTCATGGCGCAGTACCGGGGGGACAATCCGGCGCTCAACGGCTTGCTGGGCTACCTCTCTGAGATAGGCCCAGTAATTAGGGTCGAGGAGTCGGATGCATTCCTCCCGGATGGAAGGAGGACTGTCTCATACGAGGTTCTCCTGAGATCTAATGGCCCCATAGACTTGGTGGAGCTCGAGCGGGAGATAAAGGAGATGGGCTTCCTAGCCACGACCTCTCAGAAGCCCAGGTCGAGGGTCATAAGGATCTGCCTCTGGCAGGTTAATGATACCTAAAGAGATCTGCAGCCCTAAAACCCGTGGGAGTGGAGAGGGGAGTCAGAGAGATGCGCGTGGTGTTCGACGGCCTCACAACTCTGCTTCAAGATTCTGCCAGCCTACCGGCATGCTACCAGGCGGCGTTAGCTCGACTGGGATTTGATGCAAGCGAGTCTAGACAGATGGCCAAGGACCTATCTCTCTTGGAGTCCCTGAGGAGATCCTCTGGAGTCCTAGACAGGAGCGAGCTGATCAGGGAGTACTTGGCAGAGAGGGGATTCTTTCCGGCGGCACACGAGATAGCCTCAGCCCTCTCCGCATTCACGGATGCGTGGATATCAACCGTCGAGCCCACGCCGGGAGCCCGAGGCTGTCTAGAGGGGCTCAAGCGGATGGGCGCCTCCATAGGGGTCCTGTTCATAGGAGTGGAGGGCACCGGCCGAGAGGCTTCTGAAGTACTCCGCTCAACAGGCCTGCTGGGTCTGATCGATACCGCAGTCTACGCTGGGAGAGAAGGCTGGCTGAACTCGCTGAAGAGACTCATTAAGACTATGCTGGGCGGGCCGCCCGACTTTTTCGTGACAGGAGCCGTCGAGAGGGCGTTAGCGTCGGAGCAGGTGGGGGTAACCCCCATCCTCCTCGTCGGCAGGGAGTGCCCCGTGAGAGTGATGAGGGTCTCCGGGTTTGGAGAGCTGCTGTCTCTCCTCAAGAAGATCTCTTCTTCGCGATGAGGATTAGTAGGGGAGCTAGGGAGACCATAGAGAGGCAGGCTGAGAAGCCGAACGCCGTCGGAGCGCCGTAACGGTCGTACAGCAGGCCGAAGGCGAGGTTGCCCGGGAGGGTAGACGCCCCTTTTGCGGCGTGGAAAGCTCCGTACGCAGTGCCCCTGAGTTCAGCGGGGATTAGAGCTGGCAGTGCGGCCCTCTCGAGCGTGTCCACAAGAGCCATGTACACTCCAAAGGCCACCACGGCGGCGGGACCGGTCCATCTAGAGCCCGTCGCCGCTATGATGGAGGTTGCGGTGAGGCTCAGGTAACCTAGCGCAAGCGCGTTGAGTTTACCCAACCTGTCTCCTAGGCCTCCAGCCGGAATCGCCATGGCGCTGTAGACGACGTTCGACGCGGTGTAGAGCGCTATCGCCGTCTCTCTGCTCCACCCCAGCTCGACCAGTCTGGACAGTAGGAAGGCGTAGCTGAACTGGCCGAGGCTGAAGAGAGATATGGATACGAGGTAGAGCCTGAACTCGGGAGTGAGCGTGCCCTTTGCTGGCGGAGGCGGACCCTCTCTAGCCTTCCTGACCTCCTTCACTAGGCTGGCGAGGACGAGTACCCCCGCAAGCCCCGGGACGGCTGACGCGGCGAAGGTCACCCTGAATCCAACGCGAGGAATGAGGGCTAAGGCTAGGAGGGGCCCTACTACCGCTCCCGCCGTGTCCATTGCTCTGTGGATTCCAAAAGCCCTACCCCTGAACTCTTCGCCTACGCTGTCCGCTATGAGCGCGTCGCGAGGCGACGTCCTTACCCCCTTGCCTATCCTGTCTCCCACTCTCACGGCCAGCACGTGCAGCCAGCTCGTGGCTAGAGCCATGAGCGGCTTTAGCACCGCGGAGAGCGAGTAGCCCAGCAGAGCCAGAGGCTTCCTCCTGCCCATGATATCGCTGATCCTGCCCGACACGGCCTTGAGAGCGCTCGCAGTTAGCTCGGCGGCCCCCTCTATCGCGCCCAGAGCGGCCATGCCCCCGCCCAGCTCCTCGGTGATGAAGAATGGGAGGCCGGCTAGGACCATCTCCGTGCTAACGTCTGTGAGCAGGCTTGTGACGCCCATAGCGACTACGTTTCTCCTTCCCACAGCCTCTTCTTCGCTCACAGACTCGAGCAACTCCTCTTTACTCATAAACCTGCTGTCAAGACTAAGGTTATTTTACGCTCCTCTATGCGAGTGCGCGATCAGAGTTGCTCGGAGAGAGGCTCCGACCATACGTCAGCAGAGCCGACAGGGCCGTTAAGAGTCTGCTGGACAGATACAGAGACTCCCTATTCTATGAACCGCTGTCTGAGTTTCTCCAAGGAGGCAAGAGGATCAGGCCCGCCCTCCTCTTGATCTCCCACGAGGTGTGCGGCGGGTCTGGGGACCCCGAGCCTGCTGCCGCCGCCGTTGAACTCATCCACACGGCGTCACTAATCCACGACGACCTGATCGATCACGACACGAGCAGGAGGGGATCTCCAGCCTTTCACGTCAGGTTTGGAGAGACTCTGGCGATTCTAGTCTCAGATTTCGTGCTCTCACTAGTTCTCGATGTCTCTTCTCTCTACGGAGATCCAGCCGTCGCTAGGATCCTCGCCAGGACCACCAGGACTATGAGCGAGGGGGAGGCCGAGGAGGCCGCAATACGCTCTAGAGGTGAGAAGATAAGCCTCAATGAGTACCTGAGCGTCCTAGAGAAGAAGACGGCCTCCCTCTTCGGCGCAGCAGCAGAGCTAGGGGCCGTGATTGCGGGGACGGCTAGAGAGGTAGAGGGCGCTCTGGCGGAGTACGGCAAGCTGGTTGGGCTAGCTTACCAGCTCAGAGACGACTTGATGGACTGGGGGAAGCCGGGCGAAATCAGCTCCCTGCTGGACCTAGGCGCGGCGAGAGAGTTGGAGGCGATGTCTGAGGATCTCGCTGACAGGGCGATCGAGTTGACCAACACGCTACCGGAGTCTCCGGCGCGTGAACTGCTCGCTGAGCTGGCAAGGTTTGCCGCTAGGTGGGTTAGGTGAACTCAGGCCTCTCTCGCAAGCTGTGGAACTCTGTGATGAAGTCCTTGGAGAGCGTTGGCGATGCATACGAGAAGGTCAACCTGGCCGCCTCGTTAGGACTCAGCAGGCGAATGCGGCGAGTGCTACTCGATACGCTCTCTCTTAAGCCAGGAGACAAGGTCCTAGACGCTGGCTGCGGTCCTGGGACCTCTGCCGAGATGATCGCGAGGAGAGTGGCTCCAAGAGGCGAGATATTCCTCCTCGACCCTCTAAGGGACTTATTGCGTGCGGCAACGCGTCGGCTTTCTGAGGTCGCTGGAGTTGAGGTCCACCCGATCTTGGGAGCGTTCGAGTCAATACCAATGAGGAATGAGTCTGTGGACGTCGTCGTTGCGTCTTATTCCCTCAGAGATGCATTAGATAGGGTTGAGGCCTTGGAGGAAATGGCAAGGATCTTGAAGCCCGGAGGAAGGTTAGGGGTAGTAGAGGTGACTAGGCCAGACTCAGGCGTCATGGAGACCCTCGCTGGCTGCTACATCCGTTGGATCGTCCCCTGGATAGGCAGGCTGGCGGCGCTAAGGTGGGATTCCCCCTGGAGGGCCCTGTACCCCACCTATCGTCTCATGTGGAGGTCTTCTGAACTCGCTAATGCCGTTAGCAGGGTGGTTAGGCTGACCGCTGTCAAGCGGGCTGCTTTTGGAGTGTTCACCGCCGTGGTCGGCGTGAAGTCCACGTGAAAATTTTTCCTATGGCCGCGCGCGGAGGGGGCGAATGGCGAGATACGACCTTGCACTGTTCCACGCTCCCAGCGTGTTCGACTTCAGACAGAAGACTATGTTCAAAGGCCCAGTGAGCGAGGTAGTCCCTTCTCTCTACGTGTTCGACATGTACCCCTACGGATTCCTCACTCTGGCTAGCTGGCTGTCAAAGAAAGGGATGAGGGTCGGCATATTCAACCTGGCTGCAAAGATGGTCCTCGATCCGAATTACGATCCTCTCCACACGATAAAGCGTGTCGAAGCTTCGGTCTATGGAGTTGACCTGCACTGGCTCGTGCACGCTCACGGGGCCCTCGAGGTAGCTAGGCTCCTGAAGGACTCGCACCCAGAATCCAGAGTGATCTTAGGCGGCATATCGGCGAGCTACTACTGGAGGGAGATCTTGGAACGGTACTCTTTCGTCGACGCAGTAGTGCTGGGAGACACGACCGAGGAGTCAATGGAGGAGCTGGTCAGGAGAGCGGAGTCGGGCAGGGGCTTTGGTGGCATCCCAGGAGTAGCTTGGAGGGACTCTGGGAGGATCAGATTAGAGCCTCCTAGGGAGCCCCCGGAGGATCTAGACCCCTACGCGGTGGATCACTCAGTTCTGGTTAAGATGGCGCTCAGGGAGAGGGATCTGGGCCTGATAGCACCCTGCGCCTCTTTCATTCAGGCCCCGATAGCCGCTGTGCTGACGGTAAAGGGCTGCCAGCACAATTGCGTGACGTGCGGCGGATCGCGGGAAGCCTTCAAGAGGATATTCGGGAGGGAGAGAGTGGCTCTAAAGAGCCCAGAGGCAATAGCTGAGGAGGCGAGTTCAATCTCATCCATGTCCAGAATGACGATATTCATACTAGGAGATCTCCGGATGGGGAGGGGCGAGGAGGGGTCCCTCGAGGTTCTCAGAGCGCTGAAGAAAGCCGATCTGGATAACCCTCTCATGTTCGAGTTCTTCTACCCTGCCTCGAGACGGCTATTGGAGGCCATCCGGGCCCTTGGAGATGATGTGTACATTCAGATATCCCCAGAGAGCCAAGACGAGGACATCAGAAGAGCGTTTGGAAGGATGTACGGAAACGCCGAGCTGGAGAAGATGGTTAGGCTGGCGGGTGAGCTGGAATTCAAGAGGCTCGATCTATACTTCATGACGGGCCTGCCCAAGCAGACATACGGGACGGCTATCCGAGTGGCGGACTACTTCAGCAGACTTGTGGAGATACACGGGACTGCAGAGGGGATTGACGCTTTCACAGCCCCGCTGGCTCCATTCCTTGATCCAGGCAGCCTTGCGTTCGAGAAGCCAGAGGCCTACGGCTACAAACTCCTGTTTAGGGATCTAGAGTCTCACAGGAGGGCTCTAGAGGAGCCGCACTGGGGACTGACGCTGAACTACAGGACGATCTGGATGGACAGGCCGGAGATCGTAGAGGCCAGCCTGGCGGCCTCGCTGAGGCTTGCAGAGGCCAAGAGAGACATGGGACTAATAGGAGACGACATCTTCGAGGCGATAAGGGAGAGGATATCCTTCGACAGGCAGGTCTACGCGCGTCTGAGGTCTGGACCGCTCACGCCTGAAGAGGAGGCTGAGCTGAAGGAGAAAGCCATGGAACTAGCTCTAGAGAAAGAGCTGATTATAAACAAGGAGCTCTACCCCAGCGCGCCCCTCTCTGAGTGCCTGAGACTACCTCAGCCGCTGGGTACGCTAGTGGCCAAACTCCTCGGGGCTAGCTGACTGGCTTGATCGCCTCCCAGATAGACATCGCCTCGGCTCCAGCCTGCTTCAGGGTTCTCGCGTGCTCAGCCGAAGCGCAGACTATCACCGTGTCATCGGCAGCCTCGACTCTCTCTCTAACGATCCTGCTGAGCGCATCGTCCCTCAGCCATCCGTCCTCCGATCCGGCGCACTCTAGCTCCTTCTTCACGTTGAGAATCGAGCGGATTATGTCGTCGGCTGCAGAGACTCCAAGCCGCCTCAGCCTGCACGACGGGAGGTAGGCAGCCTCGCTCTCCAGAGCCCCCGTCACGCCATCTAGGGGTATCACCTGTGAGGCGTGGAGGACTTCAACGTCTTTGAGTCTCTCTCTGAGGGCCCAGAGTTCGTCTGGATCTGATGTTATCACTCTCCGAGCACCCGCGGCCTTCAGCGCCTTGGAGAGTTCAGCCAGCCTATCTTCGAACTCAGGGCTTCCCGCGATCATGAGGGGAGACAACGGAGGGGCACTTGCTGGCTCAACTCGGACGCCAAGCGCCCTCAAGATGTTTAAGGCGTCCTCTCCTTCCCTGCCAGGCAGGTACACTACTTCAGCCCTCGGGATCAGGATCTTGCCTTCTAAAGAGGCCCTGAGGAGATGCGCCACCCTCTCAGGGGGTTTTGCTCCAGCTTGCGCGAGGTGCCTCCTGGCGGCGAGGACCACATCTACGACCCTGATCTTCGGAGGGCACGCATCCTCGCACAGCCCGCACAGGCTGCAGTTGAGGATGGAGTCGTAGAACTCGTCTGTGGGCTCCAGCTCGTCCATGAGGAGCCCGTACCCCTGAGCAACTCTCCCTCTGGGCGATTCTCCCTCCCAGAGCGTGGCCCTGTAGACCGGGCAGGACCTCCTGCAGAAGGCGCAGAACGTGCAAGCAAGAAGCTCTCCCTTCACAGACTCTATGGGTCTCATGCCCAACCCTCCCCCCTGTAGGGATAGCGGAGCCTGAACACGAAGTGCTTAGGGATCCGCTCGGGGA
>DRBY01000086.1 GCA_011042755.1 Thermoproteota archaeon
CCCTCAAAGTCGGCGTGAGAGCTTAGTGGGAAACCAGCTTCTGCCCACTTGGGCTTTTTCAGGAGCGCCCAACCGGTGACTACGGAGATCTTGTGCGTCCGGGCGTATTTCCTAGAGCTGATTACGACTACTCCCTTAGATCCATCGTCTATCGGCTGATACTCGAGTGGAGTTCTTAGATGCTTTTTGTATGCCTCTGCGACTTTTAAGATCTCTTTATCCACGAAAACGGGCACGTCTAAAAGGCGATTGAGCGCGGCCGTTATCTCTTGTGCTTTTCCTACAGCATATGCGAGAATCGCGGGTACCCTGCCTTCTTTCAAAGCCTCTGCTGCCCACAACGCTATTCTAGCTCTGACCGTCTGCGGGTGCGGGAACCTGAACTTGGGAGAGCCGTATGTAGACTCGATAATTAGCACGTCTGCCTCGGGTACCTCTGCCGGGGACTCGACCGTGAGTCCTCCAATTGGATTCACGTCGCCAGTGTAGAGCACGGCTGTGCCTCTTCCCTCTATTAAGAACATGGCAGAGCCTAGTACGTGCCCCGCCGGAAACGGCGTGACCCTGAGAGGTCCCACCTCAAAGGGCTCTCTGAATCGCACCTTAGTGACCGTACTGGCGTTAAAGCCATACCTGGCAGCGAGTATGTCGGCAGTAGCCTCTGTGCAGATGATCGGCCCCTTAGGCATTCTCACGTCCCTCGGCACGTGATCCGCATGCGCGTGCGTTATGAAAGCAGGCACGCCCGGCTCTGTAACTCTCGGATCTAGCAAGATTCGCGTCGTTCCTTCTTCTATCTCGAGGCCGTTGGACAGCTTAAGCTTCAACGCCCTCACTAGCCTGTTGGGTGGCCTTAAGATTTACTCGCAGAGCCTCAAGTGTGGCGAGACAGTCTAGAGTCAAAGTTATATCGCTGAGCAGTCGACTCGATCGGGGAAAGCTATGCCGGGGCGCAAGAAGAAGGAGCGAAGCTTTATGCCCATGTCCACGGCAGGACTGCTATCCTTCTCCCAAGAGGAGTCTGGTGGTCTTAAGGTTCCCAAGTGGTTCCCCGTGGCATTCTCAGCGGGCTCCGCAATCCTCCTCTTGGTGCTGAGGGCTGTCGCGTGAGGTGTCTTGAGACTTGAGGATCTCGGAGGCCCAGTCGCTTATTCGAGAGACCTATCACGAGAGGGACGCCAAGAGGGGGATACCTCTGACGGCGCTTCACCTCGTGGAGGAGCTTGGAGAGTTCTTAGAGGCCGTGAGGAGGGGCGGTGATGACGAGCTGAGGGCTGAGGCAGCGGACGTCCTCGCCTGGTTTCTGAGCGTCGTTGACCTCCTTGAACTGGATCTAGAGTCCGCATTTCTCGAGAGATATGGGT
This sequence comes from Thermoproteota archaeon, assembly GCA_011042755.1. The sequence continues at coordinate 1,365 of DRBY01000086.1, forward strand.
CAGGATGTCCGAGGTGCCACAGCAAGCCCTGTAGGTGTCCCCCTCTACCTACGGGGAGGTGGTCCGTTGAAGTTTCTGACCGTTGAGCCAGACGATGTCTTGGAGATGGCGATGAAGCTGGCGACCGAGTTGAAGGAGTCCGGCTACACCCCCGACGTGCTAGTCACGATCTTAAGGGGCGGAATGGTGATAGCGAGGTACCTCAGCGACTTCCTTGACGTGCGAGACATCCGAAGCATAAGGGTGGAGCACTACAGTGCGCTCGAGAAGAGGGAGGGCGCTAGGATCCTAGAGCCCCTCCGTCAGAGGCTTGACGGAAAGAAGGTTCTGATCGTCGATGACGTTGCAGACACCGGCGAGAGCTTGGCGGAGGCGATAAAGCACGTCAGGGAGATGGGGGCCTCTGAGATCAAGGTGGTCACGCTCCACTACAAACCCTGGAGCAAGGTGACCCCCGACTTCTTCTGTCAGGAGACGCGAAGTTGGGTTATCTACCCTTGGGAGTACGCGGAGACGGCGAGGTTCCTCCTCGAGAGTCTAACTGCGGAGGAGGGTATGAGCAAGGAGGAGGCTATTCAGGTCATACTAAACGATGCCAAGATACCGGAGAGGGTGGTTCGATGGCTGGGATTGCTGGAAGGGGAACCTTCGAGAAAGTAATCGAACTCTCCGCTAGGAGGGGGTTCTTCTGGCCGTCTGCTAGGGATCTCTACCCTCAGGCCCCAGCGGGCTTCTGGGTCTACGGTCCCCTGGGGTTCAGGCTCAAGGAGAAGATAGTTCAGCTCTGGCGGGAGTACATACTCAGGCCCGAAGGAGCCGTGGAACTGGAGACTCCTCTAGTCCTCCCGCTCAAGGTGTTCGAGGCTTCCGGCCACCTAGAGCACTTCTTCGACAAGCTCGTAGAGTGCAAGAGGTGCCACTCTAGGTTCAGGATCGACAAGCTCCTCGAAGAGTCCTTGGATATAGAGGAGAGCCTCGAGGCGGCCACAGACGAGGAGCTGTACGAGATGCTGCTAAGGTCCGGCATAAAGTGCCCAAAGTGCGGCGCGTTCAACTGGACGGAAGTGAAGAAGTTCAACCTGATGTTCACGCTTCCGGTGGGGGCCGAGGCCGAAGAGCCGAACGCCGCGCTCAGACCGGAGACTACTCAGGGTAGCGTCGTAGAGTACAAGAGGACCTTCACGGTCATGAGGGGCAAGCTTCCGTTCATTATGGCCCAGCGGGGGAGGGTCTTCAGAAATGAGATCTCCCCGAGGAGAGCCCTGGTGCGAATGAGGGAGTTCCAGCAGCTCGAGATACACGTTTTCTTTGACCCAGAGGACGTATCGGTCTATGAGGACAAGATAAAAGATCTGGTGGATTATAAGCTGAGGTTTCTGAAGCAAGAAGATAAGGAGACCGGTCGGATCACCGAGATGACGGTCAGTGAAGCTCTCGAGAGCGGGTACACGATAAACGCCCTAATCACTTACTGGCTTGCGATATACCAGAAGTTCTTCAACGAGGTCATTGGGATCCCCTTGGACCATCTTAGGTACAGGGAACTCGGAGAGGGCGAGAGGGCTCACTACGCCTCGGCGCACTGGGATCTGGAGGCGTACACCGAGGATCTCGGGTGGATAGAGCTGGTGAACAACGCCTACAGAACTGACTACGACCTGAAGGGCCACACCAGGGCTTCGGGGGTCGACCTCTCGGTGCAGACTCCCAAGGGGAAGGTCGTGCCTCACCTGTATGAACCCTCAATAGGGCTGGACAGGACCGTTCTGCACGTGCTGATGATGGCCTACAGGGAGGACGAGAAGAGGCGCTGGCTCAAGCTGCCGAGGTACCTGGCCCCCATAGAGGTTGCGGTATTCCCACTGGTGTCTAAAGACGGGCTCCCAGAGGTAGCCAGAGAGCTAGCTAAGAAGCTCTCGAGGAGGTTTGAGACCTACTACGACGAGAAGGACTCCATAGGCAGGAGGTACAGGAGGATGGACGAGGTGGGCACTCCCGCCTGCGTGACGGTAGACTACCAGACTCTCGAAGATGGCACTGTGACGTTGAGAGATAGGGATACCATGCGGCAGGTCAGGGTGCCCTCGGAAGGTCTAGAGGAGACGCTTGAGAAGTTCTTATCTGGCGCCCCGCTGGAGAGCCTAGGGGCCCCCGTCGCGTAGCGATTCGGTATTACGTTTAGGCCGCCTCCTCTTTACGCTCAGAGTTCACCTCACCCGTGAATGTACGCCGAACCTAGGGACGCAGCCAGGGTAGCTTCGGCTCTATGGAAAGAGGTTAGTCGAAGCAAGAAGGGCTGTGCAGACTGGGAGAAGCTAATCTCGCTTGCTTACAAAGCCTCTCCTGCCGATACCCTCCTATCTAGGATTCCGTTACTCAGGAGGCTCCTGCTGAGGAGGCAGGTTACTAGGGAGAGACCCGTAAATCACGACTGGTGGTTCGAGTTTGGCCGGCAGCTCTACATGTGCAACCCTGATTTAGCGGCGAGGCTGCTGACCGACCTCCGTAACCTCGACCTGCCAGCCGAATCCCTTTTCATGGGCATCTTTACGAGCATCGTCAACGGCAAGCAGGCCCGCAGAGCCGTCGAGCTAGCAAACAGGAGGGACCCCAGAGCTATTGGCTCAAGGGTTGTGGAGAGAGCAATCAGGCTTGCTGCTGGCGCCTGCAGGAGGGTTGACCCGCTAATAATGAGCGAATTGATATCTCGCCTGAATCGTCTCAAGATATGTGGAGAGGTACCTTCAGAGCCGTCGCTGCTGCTGGCAAGGGTGGGATGGCCCTACGGCGTAGCCTTATCGGTACTCATGAAGCTCTCTTCGGAGGCAGATGCTCTAGAGAAGGCTAAGAGGCTCAGAGAGGTAGCTAGCTCTACATTCTCAAACTGGCCATCCCTAGTGTGGATCTTCTTGCCGAAGATCGCTCGAGAGAGATCTTTCTCATGGTCTCAGGCCGCCATTCTTGACGCAGTAGTCGCCTCGGGCGGCTGGCCCATCGCTCGCTCTGTAGCGAGAAGGCTCGGCTGGGCGTCGGAAGAAAGAGCTAGCCATCTAGAGAAGAACGGCTTTTTGCTGATCGCTGCGGTTCTGAAAGTAGTTCTCGCAGAGCAGCAAGAGAACCCTCGCGTCAGAGCTACCCTGCTGTTGGAGGCCGGAAACCTCGTGTCGCGCAAGGGTATGGTAGCTCTAGCTGGGTCGCTATATGCGGAGGCCGCTGAGACTCTCCGGCCTCAAGTCGCGAACGGCGCCCCGGTATTCGAGCAATATCACAGGGCGCTCGAGAGAACTGCGATGGCCCTGATGGATGCAGGCTTGCACCACCGCGCCTTCCGCTACTGGGCAGAACTCGCTCTCTCTTGTGCTGGCCTACGCGAATCAGGCCTAGAGATCCCTGGAGTCCTAGAGAGAGAAGCAGAGGCCTGCTTCTGGATGGGGGAGATCCTCTCGGGGAGGGCTCCCCACGAGTCAGCCATTTGGTATCTACGAGCCTCCAAGAAGTACAAGGAACTTGGCGCAACATGGATGTCTGCTGAGGCCAAGAAGAGAGCATCGATAGAGTTTCTGACGGCGGGAGACACGGAGGCAGCAACGGATGCCGTGCGAGACCTCGAGATCTCAGACCCTTGGACAGCCAGACTCCTTCGGAGGGTTCCCCCTGCAGGTGATAGGAAAATGTTTTTCCATTAACTAGCTCCCCCCTCCGGGGAGACTCTTGTCAGGCAGACCACGAGAGGTTCTCACGATTAGAGATGTCTTCGCCATCTGCGATAAGTTTAGGGCTCAAGGAAAGAATGTGATCGATGCCCACATAGGCGCTCCCTCTCACGAACCCCCTCTCCCAGTAGAGGATGTGTTGGCGAGAGTGGGGAGGGTTGGAAGGCAGTACACACCGTTCTCCGGCCTGAGGGATGTGAGGGAGGCGGCAGCAGAGTTCGCCTCCAGAACTCTCGGCGTCAAGAATGACCCAGAGAGAGTGGTAATTACGGCCAGCGGGGCCCACGCCTGCTTTGTCTCCTTGGCCCTGTTCAGGGGAGGGAAGGTTCTACTGCCGAGGCCTGGGTTTCCGCTGTACTACCCTCAGGCGGAGCTAGCTGGATTGGAGTACGAAACGTACGACCCTCTGGCAGAGGATCTGGTTGCAGAGATCCTATCTAAGCTTGACGACAAGGTTAGGGCGGTAATGATGAACTTCCCCAACAACCCCACTGGCCATGTTCCGCCCGGGAGAGTGCTAGAGGAGCTGTGGGAAGAGCTTCAGGCTAAGAAGGTCACTCTGATTAACGACGCAGTGTATCACGAGATCTACTACGGTTCGCGCCCGTCATTTCCCGGAGATATCTTGCTGGACACGTCGTCAAAGAGCCTCTCTCTGCCTGGCATCAGGATGGGGTACATATACGCTCACGACAAGGAGGTTGCGACCAGAGCGGGCAAGATAGTCTACCACACCACAGCCGGATCTAGCGACGTGTCGCAGAGGATATTCGCCGAAGAGCTGCGCGCCGCCGATGAGACGTACTTCGATGGAGTGCGAGCCTACTACAAGGTCAGGAGGGACAAGCTAGTCTCCTCGCTCAAGAACTTGGGCTTTGAGTTCGTGGAGCCGCTAGGTGCGTTTTACATATTTGCCAAGCACCCGCGATTCTCAGACGCATCTAACTTGATTTCGCGACTCCTGAGCCCAGATAGAGACGTCATAGTCGGCATAGTTCCAGGAGAGGCCTTCGGATCAACTCCAGAGTGGTTCAGGATAAGCTTCGGGAAGCTGTCTCCGGAGCATATATCAATTATGGCCGAGGAACTAAGGAGGGAGCTGTCGTGAGGGGAGATCGTGTCTGAGTGTCGCGATATTTTTGATGTTATGGCTCAGAGGAGGTCTGTCAGGGCCTTCAAACCAGACCCAGTTGATGAGCGGGACCTGAACCTAATACTGGAGGCGGCCGCCTCGGCGCCTTCCGCTGGCAACCTTCAGGCGTACACCGTGGTCGTCGTAAGGGACCCCGGAGTCAAGAGAGAGCTCGCGAGAGCGTGCTGGGGCCAAGAGTTCGTGGCAGAGGCTCCCGTCGTTTTGATATTCCTAGCAGATCCCAAGAGGTCTGCTAGAGTCTACGGCAGGAGAGGCGCGAGTCTCTACGCGATCCAGGACGCGACTATCGCGTGCACCTTTGCGATGCTCGCGGCGCACGCGCTAGGCTACGGGACCTGCTGGATAGGAGCCTTCAACGACTCGGCAGTTTTGAGGACAGTTGAGGCGTCAGATTCCGGCCTTGTTCCCGTCGCGGTACTACCCATTGGTCGCCCAGCTGAGAGCCCGCGCACGACGCCTAGGCGAAGGGCAAAAGAGATTTTCCGAAAGGAGAGCCTGAGAGAGAGCTTCCCATATACTCCCGTGATGCCTGAGCTGAGGAGGCCAGGCATGTAACCGATTACGCTTAAATCTCTGCCGGGGGAGTGTAGCCCCATGCTGAGGATTGCAGTTCTGGGAGTAGCTGGTCTCCTAGACTTTATCGTAAATGCGATCGTCCTCTGGCTCGCGCAGAAGTTCGTACTACCGACCGAGAAGGAGAAGGGGATCCTCTCAGTGGCAGCCTTGGCCCTCATAGGAGCAGTTCTAACGATTTTGCTTTCCTTGATACCACTAATCGGCCCGCTGATTGCGTTGATAGTATGGATATGGCTCATTAAGTCGTGGTTTGACATAGGCTGGGGTCAGGCGATCCTAATCGCGATAGTGGCTTTCAGCCTAGGGATAATCGCAAGCCTGATACTGGCCTCGCTGATAGGTCTGCCTCTCCTCTTGCTTCCTAGGTAGGAGACCTCTCCTCCCCTGTTTTTTGGTTCTCTTATTCTGCTTCGATCGACCTTTCAATGAAATTGTGCACCAAACCTCGTGGGAAACTCTCGATAAGTGACTTATTAGCGTGCGAATAGCTACAAGCGTCCATGAGAGGCCTGGGAACCTAGGTGTTTGGCCCTCTGACTATAACCGTTTTAACGTAGGTCAGACGCTGAAATGATAGGAAATGGAATTAATGTCAAGCAAAATGCTTTAATGTACAGCCGGGTGATGAAATATGGACCGAGCAAGGGTTGTCGCTGCCCTTGTTCTGGGGATACTCGCCGCGGCTCCGAACTTCATCCCTTTAACAAACGCTTCGCCGGACGCGCCTCTTTCCGTGTACGTAACTGAGTGGGTAAATGCAACAATAGAGTCCGACGGGCTCAACATAAACTGTGGAGACTGGAACGTCACTGGAAACATAACCATATACAACTCGAATGGGCTGGGGGAGAGAGTCTTTGATATCTGGATCCCCTTAACGTTCAACACCGCCGACTACGACTATGTGGACTCGACGGGCGCTTCTCTGGCTAACTACACGTGGGTTACAGAGAAGCCAGCCTACGCACTCGTGGTCACTGAGGCGGCGCCCAGCTGGGTGCTGAACACATACCCAGCTACCTACCCAACTCCATCTGTGTGGGTTCACATCACTGAACTCCAAGATGGCGACAGGGTCGTGCTCAAGTACATAGCCAAGCCCAAGGCGGCGGGGTGCCCGCCGATCCTGCTGGATGAGACAATAATTCCAATCAAGATTGTGGACGGTAAGCAGCAGACCATCAGGATCAACTTAACCGTGACTAACAACCTGCCGTTTGACATCTACGTGAGACTCAGGAAGGTCCTGCCAGCAGACAACACGCCCGACGATGGCTGGGAGAATGCTGCCAGTAACCCCATCTTTACCGACGCTGGGACTCCGACTGCTGGATCCTCGGGCCCTTCTCCAGATAGGAAGCAGCTCAACTGGTCTGCGACTGGTGAATGGCCAGACGGCTGGTTCACCGTTGCATCGGAGGGAAGCGCGACCCTTGAGAACTTTGAGATTACCGGAACCCCCGACCTCAGCGAGGTGGGCGGCGAGACCACGAAGGTAACGCTGGGCACGGTCTACCTGAGGTTCAAGTTCGCTCACACCCTGACCGGCATGCAGGTCGGCTACATCTACGCGGCCGGTCAGGCTGACGTGGAGGTGAAGAAGGAGCAGGGAACCTCTGCAACGAATACATGGGATGAGACCGCCGTGATATACGACACAAGCGGCGTGTTTGACTACGAGATCGTCTATGCGAGGGTATGGGCCACTGAGACGAACAACCCGGAGGACACCCCGATAGCGGGCTCCGACAACTCGCGGACGTGGAATAGCCCGCCCTTCCCCACTATAGGGCCCGGAGAGGCTGAGACTTCGTGGTTCTACGGGCCGTTCAACTTCACCTACACGGGCGTCCCGAAGGTCTGGGGCACCTTCAGGTTCAGGATACAGAAGGACGAGACCTATGGCTGGTGGAACTACACCAACACAACGGCCGGCGAGGAAGGAGGCTTCTCAAAGTTCATACTGCGCGAAATGATCTGGGTTGTGCGCGGCTACCTGGTCAAGGCTAGAAAGGAGATAAGGCCGGGTCCCGTAGACAACATGAC
>DRBY01000141.1 GCA_011042755.1 Thermoproteota archaeon
AAGATGAACCTCCTCGGCCTGGGAGACACTCGCCCCATCCAGCTCAGCAGTTGAACCCTGTCTGCGTGGGCTGAGAATCCCTCGACAGAGCAGACGCACGCCTTGACCCCCACTCTTGTGGGCGCGCCATCCCTGGTCACTGTGATCTCCCTGGCGCCCTCCTTGAGCGCCCTGCCTAGCGTGCCAGGAGGCTGGTAGCTCACAAGGATCACAGCGTTGCGCTCATCTTCAGCAAGCATTGCCAGGTATTCGACGCTAGGCCCGCCAGCCAGCATGCCTGATGGTGCGAGAATTACCGCGGGCCCGCCCTCTACGATGGCCTCCCTGTCCTCCCTGCTGCTAACCGGGGTTATGTGAGGCTCAGTAAACGGATCTATGTCTTGCTTGAAGACCTTGGACTTCATGTAGTCGGACATGTAATCCGGGTACGCCGTGTGGATCGCGGTGGCGTCGTATATCATGCCGTCGATGTAGATCGGTATGTCGGGGAGTTCGCCCCTGCTGAAGGCATCCACCAAGGTCAGCATGACCTCCTGCGCCCTGCCGACTGAGAGGGCTGGGATCAGGACCTTGCCCCCCTTGCTCACGGTCTCCTCTATGATGGATATCAGCTGCCTCTCGGCCTCCGCAAGTGGAGGCATGACATCCCCTTCTCCAGAGTAGGTTGTCTCCATGATGACGGTCTCCACTCGCGGGAATTTAGTGTGAGCTTTGCTGAGCAGCTTGGTGTCTCTGTACCTGAAGTCGCCCGTGTACACTATGTTGTGCCTGGCGCTCAGTATGTTCAAGTGGGCTATTGCGGAGCCCAAGATGTGACCAGCATTGTAGAAAGTGAGCTTGATGTCTGGCGAGATGTCAACGGTCTCTCCGTAGTCTAGCGTTATCATGTGGTTTATCAAGAGCCTTATCTCGCGCTCGCCGAAGAATGGGAACTTGCCCGTCCTCATCGACACGTTGATGTAGTCATAGAGCAGGAGCGTAATCAGATCCCTAGTCGGGCGAGTGACGTACACGGGCCCTCTGTAGCCGTACTTGAAGAGGAGGGGCAGGGCTCCCGAGTGATCGAGGTGAGCGTGGGTCACCACAACGGCGTCCAGCTCGTCTATATCCAAGTCCGGGAGATCGAACCTCGGGAAGAACTCTCCGCTCACGCCGATCCCGGCATCGAGCAGAACCGAGCTTTCGCCGGTCCGTATCAAGAGGCTGCTCCTGCCGACCTCCCTGGCCCCTCCTAAGAATGTGACGGTGAGCCCCCTGCCGAGGGGTACCGGCTCTCTGAAGATCCTCTTGGCTATCCTCCTGAGATTCCTCCTTCTCTCGGCGGCCCCCTCAACGAGCAGGCCATAGAGGACGTTGAGGAACGTTGACTGCATGGTAGGCGCTCTCATGACGACTGGGCGCCATCCGGTGGCCTTCAGAACCTCGTTTATACTTGAACCAGCCTTTCCCACAACGTATCCAGTTCTCTTTGCTAGGATGTAGACCTCTCCCGTGTCCTCAAGGAAGTACATGTCGACTATCTCAGCCCTCTCAGGTATGATCTCCTTAATCCGCCTGCGAGCCTCTTCAGGCGACAGTATCGGCTTTGCAGCCCTGATCACGATCTTCTTCTTGAGCGCGCGAGCGATCTCTCCCAATGCGCTCCCGTTGTTCAAGAAGTCCGAGACGTTCTCCACGTAGGCTACGACGAAGGGCCCCTCGAGGTCTACCTTCTCTACCTTCCCCAGCTTGGACAGCTCTGCCCTTACTCTCCTCTTCAACTGATCTGCTGGCAGGTACCTCGTCTCTTGAGAAGCCCGCGCCATTCTACGGATTCACCCTACAACCTCCTTGAGGACCGAGTCAATTTCGGGAGGCGAGAGGAACCTTACCCCCTCCTCCGTAATGACCGCGACATCCATACCATCACCAGTGGCAGAATCTCTGGACATGGCAGCGGCCATCGCCGATATGACGAGCTTCTTCGCATCGTCCACGCTCATCTCAGGCTTGTAAGCGTCTTCTATAACAGATATGGCGATGGGGGACCCTGATCCGGTGGCTAAGTAATCCTCCTCAGTCATCGTGCCGAAGAAGTCGACGTTGAACAGCCTGGGCCCGGTCTCATCAACTCCCCCAATTATCATGTGAGCGATGAGGATCACTGGCCTAAAGGACTTTAGGAGTAATGCGAGATACTTTGCTTTGGCTAGCAAGGGCATGTCGACGCCGTGCTCAAGCCGATAGAGAGCGGAAATCGTCTTCAGGTTGTTGACTAAGAACTGCCCGTCTGCCACCAGGCCCGAGATCGTGACTACGCTCCTATCGTCAATTTGAATCATTTTTTTGGCTTTTTTGCTGGCTACGAAGGTCTCTGCCGAGGCTCTTTTATCTGACGCTATCACGAGCCCTCCGTCTGCTTTAACGCCGACTGTGGTCGTGCCCTTGAGCAGATTCTCTCTGACCTCTTCAAACTTAGGCCCCCTAGCGGGCATTTTGCCCAGGAGATCTGCGGGAAGCATCTGACATCTACCTTCCTCCGGGTTGGAAAAGTGGCCGGGAATAGGGCTCCCGGTCTACTTGCGTATTGACCTACCTGCCGCGTATTAATAAGGATTGGCCGGCGCTTGCGTTCAAAAGAGGCGAGTGAGAGTTGGCCAGGAGGGTTGTAACGCTTGTACCAGAGTACTTGGCTCGGTCTGGCTCGCTGTTCCTCTTTATTGGCCCCTCAACGCCGTGCTCCACCTGCAGGTATCGCGGAGTGTGCGTTGACAACCTAGTCGAGGGTAGGGTCTACGAGGTCCTCCAGGTGATCCCCAAGAAGCGGTTTCGCTGCCCTCTCCACGGAGCTGACGTGGTTCCCGTTGAGGCGACTACGCCCCTGCTGGAGGCGGCCCTCCCAGAGAGGATGGCCAGGATCGGGGCGATCGTGAAGTTCAGCCCGCCGCAGGGGTGCGGCGTCGATTGCCCCTCGATAGATCTCTGCCACCCTCCAGGCCTGAGGGCTGGCGACAAGGTCAGGATCGTGGAAGTGTTGAAAGAGAAAAAGGTTGAATGCCCGAGGGGAGAGCGAATGGTTTTGTGCAGGCTGGAGGTTCAGGAAGTCTGAGCCTCGGCCTCCCTAGCTTCTTCTGCCCTCTCTTCCTCTGGCTGCTTCTCCTTGGGTACCTCAAACTCCTCGATGAACCTCACTCTAGCTAGCTCGGGCATGTGTCTCATTACCGCCGAGAGCAGCCTAACCTTCCTCACAAACGCGTCTCTCTTGGTGTAGGCAGCCGGAGGGAGTTCTATCTCGGCTCGATCGCCATCTACCTTAGCGGTCACTCTGCTGATCGGAACGTCAAAGTACCTCGCCGTCAGGGCTCTGAGCCTCTCTGTCTGATCTCTGAGAATTCCCTCCACCTTCATCCAGACCTTGATTCGCCTCCCAGCCAGAGGGTGGTTGAAGTCTATTCTCACGCGGCCTCCAGTGATGGAGCGGACGGTTCCTCGCTCATCTCCGATCCTTATCACGTCTCCAACAGAGACATCCTTTATCCCCGCCTTCTGAAGCCTCGAAATTGGGAGTATCTTCTCTTTGTTGGGATCGTAGTCTCCGAATGCCTCGCTGGGCTCTAGCTCGACCACGACTTCTCCCCCAACTTTAGCCCCTATGAGAGCCTGCTCTGCCTTTGGGAACAGCCTCTGCTCTCCCACGATAATCAGCATGGGCTCGTAGAGATCGTCGGGCGAGAATATCCCAGCCTTTCTAGCCTCTTCCTCAACCGTCGTCATGTAGACGGAGCCGGTTTCGGCGTCAGACAGTGTGACGTGCGCCAGGACAAAGTCTCCATTCTCAACAGGTCTATCTTCCGAACTCATCTATCAAATTCACCCCTTTACAACTCCTATGGGCCTCATCTTAGCGACCATAGTGGCTATCCCAGCCTTGTGGGTCGCTAGGACGACCTCATCAACATCCTTGTAGGCCCCTGGGGCCTCCTCAGCAGCTACAGCAAGCGAGGCTGGCTTGACTATTATACCCTTCTTAGCCAGCATCTCCACGATCTGGCTTCCTCTGTATGTCCGCTTAGCCTGGGCTCTGCTCATCACCCTCCCGGCGCCGTGGGCGGAGGTCCCAAACGTCTCTCTCATAGCCTGCTCGGTCCCTATCAACACGTAGCTCGCGGTTCCCTCAGAACCAGGAATCAGGACTGGCTGACCTATGTCCCTGTAGTCAGGAGGCAGCTCAGGCCTGCCTGCTGGGAACGCTCTAGTGGCCCCCTTCCTGTGCACATACACTTTGACCTTCTTGCCATCGACCTCGTGCTCCTCGAGCTTGGCTATGTTGTGAGCCACATCGTAAATCAGTCTCATGCCCATGTCCTCAGCAGACCTGCCGAAAACTCTCTCGAAGGACTCCCTAACCCAGTGCGTTATCATCTGGCGGTTGGCCCAAGCGTAGTTGGCCGCGCCCTTCATGGCAGAGAAGTACCTCTGAGCGAGCTTGGTGTTTGCGTAGGCGCAGACTAGCTGCTTGTCTGGAAGGCGGAAGTCCAAGTTCCTAGCCTCCCTCAGCATGACGTCAAGGTAGTCGCTGGCCACCTGGTGGCCGAAGCCCCTGCTGCCCGTGTGGATCATGACCGTTATCTGGCCGGGCCCCTCTATTCCTATGGCCTTAGCGGCTTGCTCGTCAAATATTTTCTCAACTACTTGGACCTCCAAGAAGTGATTCCCGCTCCCAAGCGAGCCAAGCTGCGGAGCTCCCCTCTGCTTCGCCCTGCTGCTAATGGCGGTGGGGTCCGCGCCCTCCATCATGCCGCCCTCCTCGGTGTGAGCGAGGTCAGTATCCCAGCCGTAGCCATGCTCAATGGCCCACTTAGCGCCCATCACAATCACGTCATCTAGCTGGGCTGGACTCAGCCTGATCTTCCCTCTGCTCCCGAGCCCAGATGGGACGTTTGAGAACAGAGTGTCTACCAGTTGTCTGAGCTTGGGCCTGACGTCAGACTCACGCAAGTCGGTTCGGATGAGCCTCACGCCACAATTTATATCGAATCCAACTCCGCCGGGGCTAATAACGCCATCGTAAGCATCGAAGGCGGCCACTCCACCTATTGGGAAGCCGTAGCCTGAGTGCATGTCTGGCATCGCTATGGAGTACTTGTAGATTCCGGGCAGCATGGCGACATTAGCCAGCTGGTCTAGGCACATCTTCTCTATGCGCCTCACCAGCTTCTCCGTGGCTATTATCAGGCCAGGAACCCGCATGCCAGCCTTGTATCCTCTCGGCAGCTGCCATCTGACCTCGTCTATCCTCTGGAGGATGGAGAGCATCTTCACACCTCGGCGCGCCTCGGTGACTAGGGGAATAAAAATTCGGCGAGGCCGAGTGTAGGGTGCTCGTATTCTCGGGGATAGACAGAGACCTGCTAGAGACTTACAGGCTCCTAATGGCTGAGTATGGCATAAGTCTCAAGAAAGAGGCCGGGCAGCACGTGCTGCTGAACGCAGAGGCTCTGAGTTACATGGTCGAGTCTGCCGAGATAAGGACGCCTGATAGCGTGCTCGAGATAGGGCCCGGACCTGGAAACCTGACAGAGAAGTTAGTCGAGCGTGGGCCGAGGCAACTCACGCTCGTAGAACGTGATCCTAGGTTCGTCCGCCTGCTCAGAGACAGGTTCGGAGGGTACGAGTGGATCGAGATAGTCAGGGGCAACGCCCTGAGGATTCTCCCCGACGCTCAACACAGCGTGATGGTCTCGAACCCGCCCTACGGCATATCCTCAAGACTCGTCGTCAAGACCGTCTTGAGCGAGTTTGACAGGGTAATCCTCACCTTTCAATCGGAGTTCGGTCGGAGACTGACCGCTGAACCGGGCACTCGTTCCTACGGGAGCCTCTCCGTTCTGACACAACTCAGATACAAGGTGCGGCCCCTCGCGATCCTCAGGGCCTCTGCGTTTTACCCAAGGCCTAAGGTGGACACTGTGATGCTCAGGTTCGACAGTCGGAAGCCGCCAGACGAGGAACTCAGGCTGCTGAAGGGCTTGCTCCCACACATCTTTGCAAATAGGAAGAAGACGTTACGAGCGCCGCTCAAGTCTTGGCTGAGGGGATTTCTCCAAATGGATCCCGATGCTATCTCCAGCGTGCTTGAGTCGTGCCCGGTGCCAATAGACGAGAGAGTCTACAAGCTTTCCCCCGAGCAGTATGCCAAGCTGGCATCCTTCCTCAAGGTGATAGTCCGTGAGAGAAGAGGTCGTTGAGGGGCTGAGACTGGCGGTGCCAGATACAGTATATCCCCCAGCTGAGGACAGCGCGCTCATGGTTCGCGTACTGGGGCAAGTAGATCTACGTGGAAAAAGCGTCTTAGACATCGGAACAGGGACTGGCGTGCTGGCCATAGCGGCGGCGCTATCTGGGGCTAGAAGCGTCGTCGCTACCGACATTAACCCTGTCTCTAGAGAGGCCGTGGAGATTAACTCCGCTAGGTACGGGGTTGTAATTGAGTTCAGACTCGGCGACCTCTTTGAGCCGGTGATAGGAGAGTCCTTTGACGTAGTGCTGTTTAATCCGCCGTATCTCCCCGAAGAGCCCAATCCTGATGACGCCGCCACGTTGGCCTGGGCTGGAGGACTTCCCAGGGGGCGGAGGCTTATAGACCGATTTCTAGCTGAGCTCAGAGAGCACCTGAGCCCTCGAGGAGTTGCTCTCCTCCTGCAGGCCGAGAACAATGGGCTAGAAGAGACCCTCGCACGAGCCGCGGCAGCGGGTCTCTGGGCCGTTCCGTGTGAATCCACGAGAGTGGCGTTTGACGAGCTCTGGGTTCTCGAGATCACCCGCTTCTGAGTACCTCTAAAGCCTCCTTGGCCATCTTGTAGTGCTTCTTACACAGGGGAATCTCCCTAGGCGATCTACTCTTTAGGCGCAGCTTCAGAGCCTGGAGAGCTGGGAGGAAGGCCCTTCCAACGACCTTCGTGGCCTCCTCATTGCAGCCCATTACGGCACAGACCCTCTTCTTCTCTTCAGACTCGCTCAACTCTTCACCACCTCAGCCGTAAGTGGCGGGCCCGGCGGGACTTGAACCCGCGACCACCGGCTCCGGAGGCCGGCGCTCTGATCCGTGCTGAGCTACGGGCCCTCTCTCCTCCCTTTCTGAGTTTGAGTGACCCATGTTGCTAGTTAATGAAGCCCTATTTGAAGTTGTCTCAATATCTCCCTCCATCCTGGCTAGTATCTCCTCTAGCGCGTTCCTCAGTACAACACTGAATATCAATCCCTGTCTTTTTGCTCTATCATATAGCGATTTGGGTATCAATACTGATGTTCTTACTACGGGTTCATCAAATAAGGGTCGTCTTCCTTTCTTAGAATTCATGATCCATCCCAAGCTGGGTGCTGCATATGATATTACATAATACTAATGGTTGTGCCAGTGACGTGTTCCAACACTCCACCCACAATTCGTGGCCGCGCTGGTGTGAATTTTGATTCCCCTAAGTGTGAACATGATCATCATCACGCGGCGCGCATTCCTAACATTCATGTTGCCCTCCATCACTATCTCTATAGGTATAGGTACTAGGGGTATTCATGTGAAAATTGTCAGGTCAGTTGATATTATCCCCTGATAATAGCTGACAATGTTATGGGCAGCGCTGCAAATATCTCGGTCAGTCGTGAAATACGTCTTTCACGCCGCGCTCAATATCTATCCCCGCGCTATACGTGCCCCCTACTATCCCCACTATGATATCCCCTCTAGGTGCCCCATCCAAAATTCGGCGGCGTGTGCTTAGGTGGTGTGCCTAATGGGGAAGGGAACGTCTAATAGAGAGTATAGACGATACTAAAAAATTAAGATCCACATATTACAGATTCACTTCCCCAAGCGATAGATATAGTGATAGTGGACATAGACCGAGAAGTACGAGAGTAAGTGCTCTACTCCTCAACTCATCTAAGGTAGTACTCAGACTTGAACTACTTGGCCTGACTATGATTACGAGAGTAGGCCACCACTCACCATCGAGTATTGAATAACCCCTAAATAACCAGCGCTTCTTAATAGGGTCGTAGTAAAGAAGAACAAAGTTCAGTTTAAGTCGGGGTTTATGTGCTTTCTTCTTTATCAGGAGGGTACCATCCTCCCTAGTCCAGACAAACCTGCGCTCTATGACTTCTAGCCATCCATTATTCCCAAGCCAATCGATTATCATATCATAAAAGGCGTCAATTATTTTCTCATTATAGTTTGGATTACCTATACCAATTACCTCTTCTAACACTATGTGTGGTTTGTTATTGAAAGATGAGCAGTGTTCCCTTAGCTCAGGTAGTACTCCAAATACCTGAGGTAGTCCTACATCTACCACTGTCTTCTTTAACCAACCGACCGTTGTGTTATAGTCTCTATAGCTCTGACGTTCAGTAATTGGTACTTCCTTTCTGTACTTAGTCTCTACGACCTGTACCTCCACGTAGTCATAGAGGATTAACTGTAGAATGGCATCAGGGTACTTGTTTATCTGACCATCTCTAGCCACTTTGTCGTATCTACCATTAGGCTCATACGCACTCTGTTTTCCAATTATCTCCTGGATGAATGACCTCTGTCTCAGGTAGGAGTATTGAAACTCAGCTCCCTTCTGATATGAAGGATTGTACCTATATGGCCTAGCTTTCCTATAATACTCTTCTTTTTGGTAGAAATACTCAGTGTTAGAGTTGGGGCACAACTTGAATATGTTGAGCTTTCCTTTCTCACTAAGAGGCAGGCTATTCGATAAGTTGGTTTGATATTTCTTTGGCCTACCCCTCTTTCTCTTCTTGGGT
>DRBY01000048.1 GCA_011042755.1 Thermoproteota archaeon
CCGCTAGAGTATCTCACTAAAAGGCTAGGAAAAAGTGGGGGTAGGCGGGCGAATTAGACTAGGATCTCTTCCCCGCTCTCGTTGGGCGCAAATGCCGATAGGCCGAACTGCTCCATCAGCTCCTTCGCAAATTTCTCTGACTGTTCGCCGTGCACGGTCGTGACGGCTTCTGGCTCAAGCTGTCTCACGAAATACCTGAGGCCGCTATCGCTTGCGTGAGCAGAGAAGTTGAGCTGGTTGACCTTCATCTGTATCTCGTACTCCTCTCCGTCTATGGTCATTTTACCCTCTTCTAAGAGCCTCCTGCCCTCTGTACCCTCAATTTGGAATCCAGTGAGGGTTATAGAGCTGTTTGGGTCGTCCTTCAGCTGCTTGATGTAGAAGTGAACGGGGCCTCCTTCTAGCATTCCCGAAGTGGTGAGTATGACCGTCGGCCTCTTTACCAGCTTCTTCCTGAGCCTCCATCCGTCCACTGGCTTGATGAATCTCTCCACGTACCTCAGTATGTCGGGATCCCTCACTCTGTCTGGGTAGGCGTCCGTTATCGCCGCTCCCCTCCTGGCCATGCCATCTAGGAACATCTGGCCCCTGTAACCCCTGGCCTTGAGGGCCATGGCTATCTCCAGCAGTCTGCCTATAGCGAAGCCGGCTATGACTGCCACGCCGTTCGACTTCAGCGTCTCCATGACCACTTCCTTGAGGAGCAGCTCCTGTCCTTCTCTCTTAGGGTGCTCCTTGAAGGCATACGTGGACTCCATTATGAGCAGGTCAACCTTCGGGATGGAGAGGTCTGCTGGGGGCATCAGCCTAGTCTCCATCACGTTCAGGTCTCCAGTGTACAGCACAGACTTCCCGTTGTATCGGATGTAGAACATGGCGCTCCCCGGTATGTGGCCTGCGTTGTACGCCGTGACCTCGACCTCTCCTATCCTGAAAGGCACTCCAAACTCGATGTGCCTGAAGTTCTGTATCGCCTGCCTAGTCTCCCTCATTCCGTATGGGAGTTCGTGCTCCCTGAGTCTGGCTACCTTGATGGCGTCGGTTAGCAAGATGTCTGTGTACTCTCTCGTGATGTCTACAGCGTAGATCTTCGGCCACTTTCTCGACTTGAAGAGGGCGGGAATCCCTCCCGAGTGGTCTAAGTGGGCGTGAGTCAGGAGGACTGCGTCAACATCCTCAACCATGGGTGGGAACTCAGGCTGGCTCTTTGGAACCAGCTTCATCCCGTAGTCGAGGAGTATCCTCTTTCCTCCAGCCTCGAGCAGTATAGCCGAGCGTCCCACCTCATTGTGCCCACTCAGCACTGATACCGATATCTTGCTCATACTTAGCTCACTCCCAATCGGACGGTGACTCCGAGGACAGAAGCCCTCGAGCCCCGCCTTATCACAGCACATTTCCAGTCATCACTATTTAAGTTCGGATACTCAGCGACGAAGGGGTCTGCCATGGAGTTCGTCTCGTACGAGGAGTTCTCCAAGCTGGACCTGAGGGTCGGTCAGGTTCTATCTGCAAAGAGGATTGAGGGAACGCAGAAGCTGCTCCTCCTTGAGGTAGATCTGGGGAGCGAGAAGAAGCAGCTAGTGGCTGGCATAGCAGAGCAGTACAAGCCAGAGGATCTCGTGGGAAAGCAGATCGTGGTGGTAGCCAACCTGCAGCCAAAGAAGATTAGGGGCTACTGGTCTCAGGGAATGCTGTTGGCAGCAGACGTAGATGGAAAACCCGTACTGCTGGTCCCTGATAAGCCCGTCCCACCTGGCAGCAAGGTCCTGTGAGTTTTTCACAGTCCAGGGAACCTGTAGACCTCTACACCCCGATCTTCTATCTCTTCGAAGTCTAGATAGGCTACTCCCCTTCTTTCCATAGCCCTCAAGAGCTTCCTAGCTGACTCAACCGGTATTCCCAGCTCCATGGCTAGCTCCTCTACCGTAAGCCTTCCCCCGTGTTCTTTGGCTATTCTCAGAGTCTCGGCCTCGTACCTGCCGATGAGAACCTCACTCCTCCTCTTTAGCCTGAGGAGATAGATCGCGCCCCCAGCCATGAAAAGAAAGAGTAGAGATGGAAAGACCCTCACCGGATTGTACGCCGCGGCCACGGCAAACACTATCCCGAGTAGGGCCATCAGCGCGGCAAGTCCGATGAGGGCGAGGGATAGGATATCCCTCAGCTTGACCCCCTCACGCCCTGCCTAACTCCTCCTTGAGCTTAGCCAGGTCTTCCTCTACGGCCTTCTCGATCTCCAGAGTCTTGAGTTCTCTCTCGATCTCGTCTCTCTCTTCGGGCTCTAAGAGATCGAGCTCGCCGCTCGCGGCCACGAGCTCGTCTATGGCGGCGGCCCTAGCCTTCATATCCTCTACTTTGCTCTCTGCCCTCTCTATGGCCCTTGCCGCAGTCACCACATCCTTAGATAAGCCAGATAGGCTCTCCTTCACCTCAACCTGAGCCTTGGACACTTCGTACTCAGCCTTTAGTTGCTCCTTCTTGGCCTTGAACAGCTCGATCCTAGTTTGGAGGGTCTCTCTAACCTCCTTAAGCTTCTCCTCGTCCTCCTTCATGTCAGCTATCTTCTCCTCTAGGTTCTTCAGTTCAGCCTGGAGAATGTGCTTCCTCTCGAGGATCTTTCTAGCGAGATCCTCTCTTCCGAGTTCGAGGGCCTTCCGAGCCTTCTCATCGAGATTCTTCATCTTCTCCCGTATCCTCTCTGCGTTGAACTCGAGCTTCTTTCTCGCGGTGATGGCCCTAGCGAGGGCCATGTCGACATCATGAAGCTGCTGGACCAGCTTGTCGTACGCGTAGTCCAACTGCTCACGGGGGTCTTCAAACCTGTCCAACAGCTTGTTTAACTTCGCCTCAATAGTCGCAACTAGCCTGTCCCAAAAGCCGGTCATGGGAATCTAAGCTGGATTTCCCCATTCGCTGATAAAAATTTGATCCCGACCTCTCCGCTACACCTCCGCTAGAACTCTCATCGCAGCCTCGGCTGACGCCAAGAGTCCCGATCGAGTCGCCTCTGGTATCTCCTTCTTCTCCGTTTTGGGCCCTCCCTTCAACGTGCCCTCGGCTATGTTGCCGTCTACGACGAGTATCGCAGCAGACGAGGCTCCCAGTATTTTGGTCATGACAAACAGCGTGCTGCACTCCATCTCCACAGATACCAGGTTCATTTCTTCGGCCTGCTCTAGCAGCCAGTCTTCATCAACATAGAAGGCGTCCATCGAGACTATGATGCCCTCCAGCACCTCTATACCCAGATCTCTGGCTACGTCCGCCAGTTCAACCGTGAGTCTGGGGTCTGGAACCGCCGGGAACTCAGGGGGAGCGTAGAAGTTGGACGTGCCATCCATTCTCACGGCGCCGTGGGGAACTACGGCTGACCCAATCTTCACGCCTCTCTTGAGGGCCCCAGTCGTTCCCACTCTAATGAAGTGGCTCACGCCAGCTCGCGCAAGCTCGTATATGGCTATTCCTGCTGAAGGCCCTCCTATCCCCGTAGAGGCTATCAGAATCTCTCTTCCTTGAAACTCACCGGCAACGAGCCTGAACTCCCTATTCTGCGACACCAATCGGGGATCCTCCAGCAGCGATGCGAGAAAGTCTACTCTGCCTGGATCGCCCGTTAGGATTACTCTGTCAGGAACTTCTCCAGGAGATATAAGGAGGTGGGGTAAAACCTCGGATGCGGACATAAGACGTTAGGGCTCCGGAACCTTATTATTAATCTCCAGAGGCGTCAGCTGGCCATGGAGTTTGACGAGCTGATTTCTCTGGTTGATAGGGCCAGCGAGCTAGCCCGACGATTCGACGCAGAGTACTTCGAGGTCAGAGCTCAGGCGGATCTGACGGACGGTCTCTTCATGAGGAACGGGGTAATAGAGGCCTTCTTTCTAGATTCTTCATCTGGCCTCTCTGTGAGAATGATTGTAAACGGAGGGCTGGGCTTTGCCTCTACAAATCGTCCAGAAGAGCTAGCGTCGATGGTTGAAGAAGCCTATCGAAGCGCCTTAGCCGCGTCTAAGGCCAGGAAGAGAGTTCGGCTATCGGCCGAGGAATTCAGAGTAGACGAGTTCAAGTCCCCCTTTGTGACGGACCCCTTCGAGGTTCCCCTCGAGGATAAGGTGGAGTTTCTCAGGGCTGTAGACGCTGCAGGATCTGAGAGGGGCGCCACAGCGAGAGTGCTACTACTGCTGGCCTCACGTCAGTTCACTCACTTCATAAACAGCGAGGGGGCTAAGATAACAGGCGACGTAAGGAGGGTTACTCTGAGGACCACTCTGACGCTGGTGTCTGGGGCTCGATCTACCCAAGAGTTCGAGCAGCCAGGAGGGAGCGGCGGGTGGGAGATCGTAGAGAAGTGGCGCATGGAGGAGAAGGTTGCAGAGCTGACGGAGAATATGAAGGAAAGATTGGAGAAAGGGTCCCCAGCTCCTAGAGGCAAGATGGACGTAGTGCTTGGGCCCAAGGTGACTGGCCTCGTGGCCCACGAGTCCACGGGACACCCCTACGAGGCCGACCGCATCCTCGGCAGGGAGGCGGCCCAGGCGGGTGAGTCCTTCGTAAAGCCGGAGATGCTGGGTCAGAGGATAGGCTCTGAGGTCGTCACGGTGATAGACGACCCGACGATCCCGGGGAGCTACGGCTTCTACATGTACGATGCCGAAGGCGTTAGGGCCAGGCCCAGAGTGCTGATGAAGGCTGGGATAATCAACGAGTTCCTCCACAACAGGGAGACGGCAGCCGAGTTCGGCGTGAGGAGTAACGCGGCCGCCAGGGCCAGCAAGTTCAACAGAGAGCCTATCGTCAGGATGGCAAACACTTACATAGCCCCCGGCGACATGAGCGTTGAGGAACTCATAGAGGGCATTTCGGAGGGCGTGTACATCAAGAGATTCATGGAGTGGAACATTGACGACAGGAGGTATAACCAGAGGTACGTGGGCTCCGAGGCCTACGCTATCAGGGGCGGCAGGCTGGCGGAGCCTGTGCTGAACCCGATCCTTGAGGTCACCACGCGCTCGTTCTACTCTTCCATAGACGGCGTGGGGAAGGACTTAGAGTTCGAGGCAGCGTTTTGTGGCAAGGGAGACCCGGGGCAGAGCGTGCCCGTGTGGACTGGAGGCCCAAGCCTAAGGCTCAGGGGTGTTGGGCTGGGGGGTGTTTAGAATGTTCCACGAGGAGAGTATAGGCCTCGCTGAACGCGCCCTCAAGCTAGCAGAAGCAAGGGGCGCAGACGAGGTAGCGGTTCACGTACAGTCCGTGACGGCTAGGCAGGTTAGGTTCTCCAACAACAGGGTCGACGTGGTCAAGTCGTGGATTCAAATCGAGCTAGAGATGCAGATCGTAAAGGACAGGAGGATCATGATTGTCTCCACGACGAACATCACGGAAGAAGGCCTGGCGAGATTCGTCGAGAGCGCCATGGAGAGGATCTCAAGGGTACCACCAAGGGAGGTCTACGCCCCGCTACCTGAGGGGCCCTTTGACTACCCCGTGATCCCGGGCCTCTACGATCCCAGGGTGGAAGAAGCTCAAGAAGCCTTGGTAGACGCGGCCGCCCGGGGCATAGAGGCAGCCCTCTCGGAGGGCGCCAAGAGGGTCGCCGGGACCGTGAGGTCCTACGCGGGTCACGAGTGCCTGCTCACGACGGGAGGCGCAGAAGTGTGTGAGCGCTTTAGCAGAGTCAACATGGAGGTCAGGGCTCTTGCAGACGGGCTATCCACGGGGCACGGGGCCACCTGTTCTAGGAGCCTCGATGGAATAGATCCAAAGAGGGCTGGAAGGGAGGCAGGAGCTGACGCAGCGGCATCCACAAAGGTGGTAGATGCAGAGCCCGGGAAGTACGATGCTCTCTTTGGGTGGAGCGCGATGGCTACGCTCTTGGGGATGTTCGGCTACATGGCGTCGGGGCTCAGGGTGCTGATGCAGATGTCTCCTTATGTTGAGAAGATAGGGAAACAGATTGGTTCCGAACTCATTACGCTGGTAGACGATCCGCTAGCGGAGGGAGGGTATTCGTCGAGGTCTTTCGACCTCGAGGGCTACCCGACTAGGAGGAACGTCATAATCGAGAAGGGAGTTCTGAAGACGTTCCTACACAACAGGATCACGGCCGCGCACTTCAGAACCAAGTCCACCGCAAACGCTGGCTGGGTGTATCCTGAGCCGTGGTACGTTCGCATGAAGCCAGGAGACTATGATGAAGACGAGATCGTGGCTGAGCTCAGAGACGGGATAGTTGTGAAGAACGTCACATACCTTAGGTTCCAGAACTACAGGACTGGAGATTTCTCGGCAGTGATTAGAGATGGCGTTTTCAGAGTCAAAGGCGGAGAGGTCATAGGAGCTATCCGCGGCCTGCGGTTGAGCGATAACGTGCTACATCTACTCAGGGATACCTTTGCGACTAGCAAGACAACCAGGCCAGTGACTCACTGGTGGGCTGAGTGGGGACCACCCGTGGAGACGCCCCTGCTGGCCGTCCGACAGGTTGGATTCACGGCGGCTACTGTGTAGCAGACGCAGTCGCCAACCTAGCTTTAGCCCTAGCGTACCTCCACAGAGCGGCCAGAGCCTTGGCTGCTCTCTCCGGAGCCGGGTATACGGGGATCCCTAGGGACTCCAACCGAGAGTTCTGCTCAGCCACATCAGGAGTGACGTCTAGCGACACGACCACCACGGGCTTGCCATACTGCTCGACCACCTGAAGGATGTAGTCTGTAGTCCTCTTCGGCTCCATGAGAGGCACAGAATAGAGCGCCATTACCATGAGGGCGTCTATTGACTCGGACTTAGCCATCTCACGCATGCCAATCAAGTACTGCTCAGGGGTGGAACTTCCAGTCAGGTCCAGAGGATTCCCCACTGGATAGTATGGAGGAAGCTGCTCTCTGAGCCTCTTCCTCGTGTCCTCATCAAGGTCTGGAACCTCGAGCCCCTGTTCCTCCAGCGCGTCGACTGCTATGACGCCGTACCCTCCCCCGTTGGTGATTATGCCGACCCCGGGCCCTCTAGGAAGTGGGAGCCTGGCCAGGGCCCTAGAAACATCCAAGAACTCCTCCGTGGAGTAAGCTCTCACGACCCCCGACTGCTTGAACGCCGCCTCGTAGGCTGAGTCGGAGCCTGCAAGTGATCCCGTGTGACTCTGAACGGCCCTAGCCCCCTTCTGGCTTCTCCCCGCTTTGAACACCACTATCGGCTTGCGGGGAGAGACCCGCCTCGCTGCCTCCATGAACCTCCTTCCGTTAGATAGCCCCTCGATGTATATCGCGATAACCCTCGTCTCGGGATCCTCTGAGAGATATTCGATTAGATCTGCTTCATCTACGTCGGCTCTGTTCCCATAGCTTACGAACACGCTGATTCCCTTCCCTTCCATTGCCAACCATGTGAGAATGGCGCCCCCAAAACTTCCGCTCTGCGTTAGGATGGCGACATCCCCTCTAGGCGGTCTAGGTAGCCTGTCAGAAGGTGTAAAGAGCGTGTCCAGCCCGCTGCTCGGCCTGTAGATCCCCATGCAGTTCGGCCCTATTATGCGAACTCCGTACTTCTTAGCAGTCTCTTTGAGTTCCTCCTCGAGCTCTACGTTCCCTACCTCTGAGAAACCCCCCGAAATCACGATAGCCGCCTTAACCCCCCTCTCACCGCACTCTCTCACAACTTGGGGGGTGATCGGGGCTGGTACCGCCACCACAGCCAGGTCGACTGCCTCAGGGAGGGAGGTAACTGACGGATAGCACTTCAGGCCAAGTATCTCATCGGCTTTCGGGTTGACGGGGTAGACCCTCCCCTCGAAGTTCTCTAAGAGCTGCCTGAGCACTACGTGACCCAGCTTCTCAGGGTTCCTCGACGCGCCAACCACCGCAACCGACTTGGGCTCAAAGAAGGCAGCGACACCCTCGCTCATCACTAGCCCCGAGCGGAAGGTTAACCCGTCTCATCTTAAAAGAGAGGTTGGACTAGTATCTCGGATGGCCAGCTCTGCCCGCCTCATGGACATCAGGGAGGCTTTCTTGGAGGCCAGAACAGACATCGAAAGGGCTCTGTATAGCGACTTGGAGGCGCCTGCTGTCAGGGCTTCTTGGATATCGCTGGAGGGTACTCTATCTCCTACGGAGGCTCTCGAGAGGATCGGCTCGGTTGCGGGAATTGACGGAGGGAGCGCCCTTGAGGAAGCCAATTTGGGGCAGAAGGTGTTTGCTGTGAGCTCCGCCGCGGCCGTGTTCAAGGCCGGCTCCAAGCCCGAAGAGTTGAGAGTCTACCAAGTCGGAGTGATAGACTTCTTCAAGGCCGAGGATCGAGTAAGGATATACAGAGAGACTCTCGAGGCGAGGATAGCAGCTTACGTAGCCATCACGGGGCGAGCCCGTCTGATACTCCTAGATGGCTCTATCGAGGCAAATCTAATCGCTGAGCCTGTTTTCAAGGCGGTTGTACCAGGTAGATACGCTGGCTTGGATGATGATGAGA
>DRBY01000016.1 GCA_011042755.1 Thermoproteota archaeon
CGTCATCGCTGAACTCGAACGTGAGCCCATGCTCGGATGTGTCAGGAGAGACCATCAGCGGGATGTCACCCTGCGCCCTGTAGAGGGGCGTGAGGGTCACCTCCACGTGGGCCGTCTCGCCCTGCTCTATCGTGACCTCGGTCGTGTTCAGGCCCATCTCGAAGTCAGGCTTGTAGCCCTTCGTCTTGAAGAGGTAGGCGTTCATCCACGGAGAGCCGTCTGTGATCCTCTGCTGGCCGTCCGCGCAGCCAGAGTCAGTCACGTACCAGACGACCGGGCGATCGGTCACCAGCTCGATCACGTAGGTTCTGCCAGGCTCGACCTCGAGGGCGGGGCTGAACTCAAAGGACACCCAGCCCTTCGCGCCTGGCCCTATCACGACGCCCTTAGAGGCCAAGACGGGTCCCGTAATGGACCCCCTCCTGACCTTCAGGGTGAGGGGAGACGGACTCCCAAACCTGTTCTCCACGTAGACCTCAACCGAGGTGAGCGTCCCGAGCCTGGGCACGAAAGCTTCGCCAATGGGCATGTGGTAGTTGATGTAGTCCCACCCGCCCGGGGTCGTGCAGGCTCGATCGTAGATCTCAACGGGGGCAGCCGCTATCGGCGTTGGACTCACCGATAGCAGCAGAGCTACTGAGAAGATCTGGCCCAGCAGGGCTAGCCCCGCCGGATGCCTCGCTCTTTCCATAAACCACCTCAGCGGTCTCCGTATTTAACCTATTCGCGTGCGTGCGCCGGCTGAGAGAGCCCTCTGCCCTCTGCGTGCCGCTGGGCGGCGGCTATCTGATCTAAAGACGTGTTCTCAGCCCCGTCGGCGCGCTGTGAATGTCGAATCAGCTAGACCAGCCGCAGGGACCTCTGCCTCCTCGCCGGGAATCCCTCCCCAGCGCCTCCCTGCTCCTAGAGTCGAGCGAGGTGATCATTCCAGGCCATGGCCTTCCCTTCACTTCCTGACCTCCCCAGAAGTCTAGCGCGGGTGTGGGTCGGCTGAGGCTGAGAGCCTGCCCTCCATGATTTCCCTTACTCGCGCTCTACCCTGCCGTCAACAAGCCTAACGACTCTCTCGGCATACGAGGCCACCAGGCTGTCGTGAGAGACCACTATGACGGCGACCCCAGCCTCCTCGTTGACTCTCCTGAGGAGGCCCATTACCGCCCTCTTGGACGCCAGGTCCAGGCTCCCCGTGGGCTCGTCCGCCAGGATCAACTTCGGGTTGTTTGCCAAGGCCCTGGCCACAGCCACCCTCTGCCTCTCCCCACCGCTCAGCTGGTGGGGCCTCCGGTCCGCCTTGTCCTCGAGCTCCAGCTCCCTAAGCAGGTCGATCGACCTCTCCCTAGCCTCCTCCAGCGGGAGGCTGAGCGCCAGCATCGGGATGGCGACGTTCTCCCACGCCGTGAACTCCGGGAGTAGGTTGTGGAACTGAAACACCAGCCCGATGTTCCTGAGCCTGAACCTCGCGAGTTCTGCTCCCTTCAGCGAGGAGAGGTCCACTCCGGCCACCACCACCTCGCCGCGGGTCGGCGCGTCCAGGCCGGCGATCACGTTCAGCAGAGTGGTCTTCCCGCTCCCCGACGGCCCCATGATGCAGAGGAGCTCTCCATCGGCCACCTCCAAGTCGACGCCCCTCAGGGCCGGGACGTCGACCTCACCCATCTTGTAGACCTTCCAGACGCCCCTGAGTTCGATCACGTTACCCAAACCTCAACACCTCTGCTGGCCTGACCCTAGAAGCTCGGAACGCAGAGTACGCGGAAGAGGCGACTGCGACGAGCGTGGAGTATGCTAAGCCCAGGATCGCCAGCCTCGGGGTAACCTCGACGGCTATCTCAAGCGTCTCGTGCGCCCACTCGGCCGTGACGTGGCCAACTGTCCTGGACACGGCTAGGGAAATAGACAGCCCGAGAGCGTAGCCGAGGACGGCGTAGGCGAGGGCCACCGCTAGGTATGTGAGGAGGACCTCCTCGGAGGTTACCCCCACGGCCTTGAGCACTCCTATCTCCACGCGCTTGGACTCCACGAGCATGAGGGTCACGTTCGTTATCCCCAGCCCGGCGACCGCCACTATGACGCACATCAGCATGGTGGAGTAGAGTCTCTCGGTTCTTAGCAGGTCCAGCACACCCCTGGCGAGCTCTTTCCACCCGACGGCGTCGTAACCAAGCGCTCGCAGCTCCTCGACCACTTCGTCCGCGCTCTCCAGGTCCCTCAGCCTCAGGGCCACGTAGCCGTACTCCCCCACATCGACCCCGAGCGTGTCCAGGCTCACGAGGACGAGCTTAGAGTCTAGCTCCACAGCCCCCGTGTCCAAGATCCCCGCCACTCTGAACTCGACGGTCTCCCCCGAGGGGAGCGTCAGAGCCACGAGGGAGCCGAGACCCAGGCCCAGGGACTCGGCTAGGCCGTCTCCCACGAGGGCCTCCCCACGCCGGAGGGAGAGTTCCCCCTCCACGAGGTACTCCCTCAGGTTGGAGAATCGGAACTCGGTCGAGGGCCGAACTCCCCTCAGCAGCACGTTGGCCCTGCCCTCAGCTATCGCTGGCACATCCACCCTCGGGGAGTACGACTCCACATTCTCGATCCCGCTCAGAACATCTTCCAGTTCCTCCAAGCTCTTCCCATCTAGCTCCACCTTGACGTGGGGAATCGTCGATCCGAGAGCCTTCTCGAGCGTTGCCTCGCGCAGGCCCGCGAGCATGGCCCCCGTGAGTATGAAGAGCGCCACTGACCCCGCCACCGCTAGGACCACGAGGGTCGTCTGCCTCCTCCAGGCGGTCACGTACCTCCTCGACAGGAACAGGATCAGCCTCCGGCTCGCCCGCAAAGGATCACCTCCGCGGCCTCTTCCCTGACCTTCCCGAGCAGGTCGGGGGAGAGCTCGTCCCCCAGTATCGAGATCTGGACCCCCAGCCCGTCCAGGATCGCCAGCAGGAGGACTGCCCTGGCCCTCGCGTTTGGAACCCCAGCCTCCTCCAAGATCCTAGCGAGGTCCTCCAGAGCGCTCCTGTACACCGACCTGATGAAGGCCCCCCTCCCGGCCCTCTCAAGCTCCCTGAATACCTCTATCAGGAAGGACAGCCTCCTCGCGTTGTACTTGGAGGAGACTTCCAGCGACAGGTCTAGGAGGGCCCTGACCTTCTCCTCGACGCTGGCCTCCGAGTTGACTATCCTCCGAAAGGGCGTGGTGACCAGCCTGGCGAGGAGGAGCTTGAGGGCCTCCTCTGCTAGCTCGAGCTTTGACTTGAAGTAGTGGAACACGGCCCCCTTGGAGACGCCCGCCTCCGAGGCGACCTCCTCCACGGAGACCCTGGAGTACGAATCCCTCGAGAAGAGCCTCAGGGCCGCCTCGACAACGGCCTCCCTCGCGGACCCCCTCTTTGGCATACATACCGACCGGTCGGTATGTATTAAAAGGGGTTATCCAGGGAAACCTAAGCCTGTAGGGGTCTCAGCACCTGGACTTCAGCCTCTCAGTGACGACGGCTGGGCACACCCTCTTGACTCCCTCCATCTCACTGATCTCCCTGATTATCTCGTCCATCTCGGCCTCGTCCTTGGCCCATATCTCCAGCATTATCTCGTGATCGCCAGCCGTGATCCAGGCCGACTTGACGTACTCTCTAGTTGCCAGCTCCCGAGCCACCCTCAGGAGGTCTCCAGGCTCTGTGTCCACGCCGGTCAGGGATATCACGGAGTACCCCAGGGCCCTCGGGTCCACCACCGCCGTGTAGCCTAAGATTATCCTGTCTCTCTCCAGCCTCTGCAGCCTCTTTCTGACCGCCACGTCGGTCATCCCCAGGGCGCCTGCGATCTCCCTGAGAGTAGCCCTTGCGTTCCTCATCAGTATGCTTACTATCGTCATGTCCCTCTCGTCGAGCATAGGACCGCGCTTCTTCGACCTTGCCACTCTAATCGCCTCAGCTAATCTTGCGACCATTATACTTATGCGTTTGCATCTCTAACCATAAAGTTCAAATCTTGACACGGTCGAGAAATTGTAAAGAAATTAAACAAATCCCGAGGCTCACCAGAGTTGTGGTAGGCTAAGCTCGCTAATAGAAAAAATCTTTATTGAAGAAGGAGCCAGAGCGCGCGGTGTGGTCAGGTGCCTCGTTCCGGGAAGAGAGCCCGAGCCAAGAAGGAGAAGGCTAAGGAGGCTCCCCCAGTAGATGAGGTCTCTCTGGCCATTCTGAGAGCTCTAGCTAAATTCAAAAAGCCAGCGAGATGCAAGCAGATAGCTGAAAAGGCTGATCTCCCGACTAAGAAGGTAGTCGGGAAGATGAGGGGTCTCGTCAACAAGGGGCTGGTGGAGAGGCCGGAGCCAGGAGCCTACGTGATAACCGCCAAGGGAAAGAAGCTCGTCAAGTGAGGGAGCCTCTTTCCCCACATTTTTGGATTCTTGGGGAAAAAGAGGGGGAGGGATTCTAACCTATCCTATCGAATAGCTCCTTGGAGGCCCCACAGATGGGGCACACCCAGTCGCCGGGCAGATCGTCGAACTTCGTTCCAGGATCGATCTCGTGTCTCGAATCTCCCTTCTCCTCGTCGTAGACGTACCCGCAGACCGCGCACCTCCACTTGGCCATCGGTACACCTCGCGCTACTCACTCTTCAACCTCTATCCTCTTGGAGTTTTCCCACAGGCCGTGAAGGTTGCAGTACCCGACCGCCCAGAGCGTGGACGACTTCTTGAGCCTCATCGAGAAGGTCACTTTAGGCTCCCCGTAGGCTGGGCCAAAGTCGAACGTCGCCACGTGTATCGGGTTGTGGGACCTGCCGTCCTCCCCAGCGTAGACTTGGATCCACTTGATGTGGTGCTCCACGGTGTTGGGGTGAGGCACTTCCTTCCCGACGACTATGGTCACCTCAAACTCCTCGCCAGCCTTGACCCTCTCTGGAGCCTCTATGTGCGGCGTGTGCTTCATCTTCTCCTCCTTGTCTCGAGTGTATATGAGATCTCCAAAGCGCCCCTTCATTCCAGCACCCTCCATTTCCTGCTAAATTAACGCCTCCTCAAAATTCCTTGAACCTCTCTTTAGGCGCGCCGCATATTGGGCAGCGATCTGGGGCCTCTCCCTCGACTGTGTACCCGCACACGGGGCAGATGTACACTCTGCCAATCTGGATGTCCTTACCCTCGGCGGCCGCCTGCCTGGCCTTTGCGTAGAGCCCGGCGTGAATCTTCTCGGCCTCTAGAGCGTAGTTGAACGACCTTACGGCGCCCTGCTCGCCCTGCAGCTTGGCCACCTCGTGGTACGCGGGGTACATCTCCTGAACCTCGAAGGTCTCGCCATCCACGGCCGCCTGGAGGTTGTCCTTAGTGCTTCCCACCATGTTAAGTTCCGTGAGGTGGTTCTTGGCGTGAACGAACTCCGCGTAGGCTATGGCTCTGAACAGCCTGGCTATGTTGGGAAATCCCTCTTGCTCGGCCTTCTCGGCGAAGATCAGGTACTTAATGTGGGCCTGACTCTCCCCCGCGAATGCGGCCTGCAAGAACTGCTTGGTCATCTCACGCACGATCTCGCCTCCCTGAAGTTTGAGATCGATGGTCTTACTAATAAGTTTTAATTTTCATTTTATTAAGTTAGAAAACTAAACCCATCAATTAAGAAAGCCTTTTAGGCCGGATCTCACCAATTCACGGGTTGCCCAGGCTGGTCGTCCAAGAGCACCACGCTAGGAGGCTTCACTGGGACTTGAGGCTAGAGATGGATGGGGTTCTGAAGTCGTGGGCTGTACCAAAGGGAATACCGCTTGAGCCGGGAGTTAAGAGGCTTGCAATCCAGACGGAAGATCACCCGCTGGAGTACGCTGACTTCGAGGGCGTGATACCTGAAGGGCACTACGGAGCAGGCGTAGTGAGGATCTGGGATAGCGGAGAGTACGAGCTCGTCGAGAGGACAGACGACAAGATAGTCTTCATAGCCAGGGGGGAGAAGATGAGGGGAAAGTACGCTCTGGTTAAGATGAGGGGTTCTGAGAAGAACTGGCTCTTGATCAAGGCGAGGGACTGAGCTCCATAGTTCTCGGCCCGCTGAACCTGAGGCAGGCTGAATACAAGGTAGCTCGCCCGAGAAAAAAGGAAAGTAGAGGCGTGAGGTTGCTCAGCTCAACTTCTTGCGGCAGAACCACCAGTCGAAGCACTCGATCTCTCCAGCCTTAGCCTTCTCCAGCCTGTCTCTGGCGGTCTCCTCATCAGAGGCGGGCGGAATGATGACGTGATCGCCTACAAGCTCGTTCTCGGGCCAGTTGTGCGGGAGAGCAACTCCATGCTCGTCCGCCACCTGGAGCCCTCTGAGCATCCTCAGGATCTCGTCCACGTTTCTGCCGAACTCCTGCGGGTAGAAGAGGGTGGCTCTGATCACTCCGTTGGGATCTACTATGAAGACAGCCCTCACCGTGTTGGTGCCCTTGGCCGGATGGATGAGGCCGAGGGTCTTGGACACCTCGCCGAGGTCGTCAGCTATTATCGGGAACTTGATCTCCACGCCCAGCTTCTCCTTAATCCACTCTACCCACTTGATGTGGCTGAAGACCTGATCTATGCTGAGGCCGATGAGCTCCGCGTTGAGTTCTTTGAACTTCTCGTACCTCTTCTGGAAGGCCACGAACTCGGTCGTGCAGACGGGAGTGAAGTCGGCAGGGTGGCTGAACAGGACGAACCACTTGCCGGCGAAGTGATCTGGTAGTTTGATTTTCCCGTGGGTTGTCTGAACCTCTAGTGCGGGGAACTTCTCTCCTAGTAGAGGAATCCTGCCCTCCATAACTCACCACCAAACCGGTTGGTTAGTTTATTAAAATATTTAGGTTTGGAATATAAACCAATTGAGTTGAGTCGACAAGAGATCTCATCGTCCCTAGACGTGACCTAAGAGACGAGATCACGAGATAAACGCCTCTCCTGTAGCTAGTTCCGTTTCTAGACGAGCAAGCAGCGAGCTACGGCAACACTTCGATGCCTAATCTCTTGGCTACATCTGCCTGCCTTTCGTCTAGGGTCAGGAGCCTGGCGCGTTTCTTCAGCGCCAGAGCCAAGTAGAGGGAGTCATAGATCGATATCTTATACTGCAGAGATATTTCCAGAGCATCGCTGAGAAATTCCAGGCTCCCGTACAGCGTTATGTTCTTGTCAACAAGGGACCTTAGCAGCATGTATGCTCTCACTGCGTCTCTGGCTGAGATGAACCCCCTCAGGCAGCTGGCCTTCCAGATAGCGTTTGAGACCTCCTTTACAACGTTGTCCACCGACGCGGCCCTGGCCATGTACTTAGATAGCTCCTCCCAGCCTTCCTCTCGCAGGACAAAGGCTGCCAGAGCGGATGCGTCAACTACTATCACGGTCCTCCCTCACCGAAGCCGCCGAGAACCCCTTCGGCACGCTCCACTTGGCCCTGGAGAGCTCCTCCATGATACCCCTAAAGTTCTCCTCGGCCTCCAACTCCCTCACTCTCTCTTCAACAAATCTCCTAAGCTCTTCGCTCCAATTTACCTTACTCCTATACTTCTCCATCTTCTTCTTGATCTCCCTCTTGACCTTGAAGCTGACGACCTCGCTCATGCGGGTATACCTCAGCAGCGCCATTTAGTGTCTACTTTTAAGTATACCTCCCGGTAGGACGCAGGGGGCCAAGGTCCATATCGATCTTTCCTCAATTTCCCGACGGCATGAACGGTAGCTGTTAGAAAACCTCTGCCTGAAGACCAGACTCCTAGCGTCACATCTCAGGCTTCCCGTTCCAAGGCGTCTAGCGCCGTTTCGCAGCGTTCCAATAATTCTAGGCTGGGTCGAGTATACCCGTGCCGACTCGCCGCGCAATCTATGCAGTCTTGGCGTGCTCTCTAGTTGCCCTGACGGCCCTGGCTGGGCTGTACGCCCTCAGGGTCCGTGGAAGTGATGGAGGCGAGAGACCGGAGGGCGGGCTCTCTCGAGTCAGAGTGGCAATACTCTACGAAAGGGTAACAGACGGGGGCCTCGTCAACAGGAGCCTCGACGACGTGGTGCGGATAGTCGAGGAGACGGGAGCGGACATGATATTCAGGGGGTTCTGGAGGTGGAGCCC
Source organism: Thermoproteota archaeon (assembly GCA_011042755.1). Next base: position 8,061 of record DRBY01000016.1, read on the forward strand.
CTTCCCCGACGACTGCTCCCAACTGCCGAAGAGGCTCCAGGCGCAATGCGAGTTGGCTGGCTACAGCTACGAGCACCTCGAGGAGGCGATCGCCGCCATAAAGGAGGCCAAGCCAGACCTGATATTCTGCGGCGCGGTTCCAGCCCAGAAGGTGCAGAGGCAGCACGAGCAGAACCCCAGGACCGGCGAGATCTTGGAGTACCCGGAGACATGGGAGCTGGCGCTCGACCCCAGCAGGTGGGGCATCAACGTCTCGAAGGAGAGGTTCCAGTGCTGGTTCAGCAAG
>DRBY01000078.1 GCA_011042755.1 Thermoproteota archaeon
CCAGCCTTGGAGGCGAGGGAGGCTCTCGAAGCCCTCGCGGGGAGAGGTCCAGCCAGCCTGATAGAGAAGTCCACGAGCCTCGCAGGGCTCCTGCTAGAGCTGGCTGGCGTTGTCCCCAAGGGATCGGGCCAGGAGGCCGCCAAGGATGCCCTCCGCACCGGCAGGGCCTTAGAGAAGATGAAGCAGATCATAGAGGCCCAGGGCGGAGATCCAGAGGTCAAGCCCGAGGATATCCCGGTTGGAGAGTACGTGGCTGAGATCAGAGCGCCCGCAGACGGGTACGTTACTCAGGTCGACAATGCCGGCATAGTGGCCGTGGCGACCCTCGCTGGCGCTCCTACGGAGAAGGGCGCCGGCGTCCTCCTGCACGCAAAGCAGGGTTACAAAGTCAAGAAGGGCGACGTGCTCATGGAGATCCATGCAGAGAGGGAGTCAAAGCTAACGGAAGCTTATGAAGCGGCCATCAGGCTCAGGCCGATCACTGTCGAGGGGATGCTCCTAAGGCGAGTGCCGGAGTATCTGTAATGGGCGGATTTCCCTTCGTCTTCTAGGGGATTACGGTTAAAATAGCAGGGCTTCCCTGCCGGTCCAAGGCTTTCAGTCGAGAGAGGTGACCGCCTTGGAAATCGCGAGGTGCTGGGATCTGGAAGTGCCCGCTTGAGGCCTGAGCTGATTTACTATTTGGTGGAATCTCTACTGTCGGCGTCTCCAGCGTTCATTGCCTCTGTCTACGTCATATTTCTCCTGGAGAGCGGCCTCGACTACAGAGGGGTCGCGCTGGTCGACGGCTTCTACGTCGTAACGAGCGCCCTCCTAGACTTCCCCACCGGAGGGCTGGCTGACAAGTACGGCAGGGGTAAGATCGCATCGCTCGGCTGCCTGCTCGTTGGCATGGGCCTGCTGAGCTACAGCCTCTCTAGCACCTTGCCCGAGTTCTTGTTCTCAGAGTTCCTCGCGGCGCTCGGAACGGCACTCTACAGTGGGGCGCTGCTCTCGTGGCTGGTGGACTCGCTGAGGGAAGAGGGCAGGGGTGAAGAGCTGGCCCCCGTGCTCGGTAAGGCTGGCACGATCTCGTGGCTGGGCAGCGTCGTGGCGGCATTCGTTGGTGGAGTGCTTGCGGAGGTAGATCTGCACGTTCCATTCGCTGCCGGCGCGGTTACCGCGATTGCCGCCTGCGCGGTGGCAGCCAGGTACACGAGAGGCAGAGGGGAGTCACCGTCTCCAGGCCAGAGATCCTACCTCGGCTTCCTCAAGGGTGGAGCCTCTGCACTCTTCAGCAGCAGGCCCCTGATCTGGCTCACCGCAGCTGGAGCGCTCTCCGCCCTTGGTCACCCGTGCTTCACATTGACCTGGGCGCCTCACATGGAGAGCCTCGGCGCGACTAAGTGGATGCTGGGGGCAGCCAGCTCGGTGCTGATGGCGACGGTCGGCTTCTCACAGTACGCCGGAGGGAGGTTGGCAGCGCGCCTAGGTTACAAGAGGATAGCTGTCCTCTCAACGCTGGCGATGTCAGCCTCGTTCGCTCTGATGACTGCCGCTTACGAGCCAGCGATCTTTCTACTGGCGGCCCTGCCCTTCGAACTTGGGCTAGGCCTCAGGACTCCGGCTGTCGGCGCCTGGATCAACGAATTCATACCGAGCGAGGAGAGAGCGACGGTCGTGAGCCTGAGGAGGACTCTACTGCTGCCTTTCAGCGCCTCTGGAATGGCGATAATGGGCTTTCTGAGCGATCTGGGAACCCCTAGACTCGCGTTTAAGTTCGGAATGGCTGCCCTAGCCTTCTCTTCTTGGGCTTACTATGCGGTCCCTGAGCCCAAACATCCTACAGACCACGAAGATTGAAGGCCCCAAACGTTCCTCTTTCTTTCTGTCTGTTACTAACGGCTCTTTTTCTCAAATCCAAAAGGGATGCGGAGCTTTGGGGCTCACAGCTTAATTAAGTGCACGCTGCAGGAGATGCAGGGGTCAAACGCCCTAACAGTCATTTCCAGCCTCTGCGTGAGGTGCTCCTCATCGAGGGTGCCGTAGAACCTCTTCGCCTCCTCGTAGAGGCTGATCTCAACCATCGCCGCGTTCATCGCGGTTGGCGTTATTATGTTAGAGTACGTTATGTTTCCCCTCGCGTCGATCCTGTAGTGATGGACTAGAACCCCCCTGGGGGCTTCAACGTAGCCAATCCCCTCTCCTTCTCGGGCCTCCACCGGAACGTTTTCACAGCTGAACCCTCTATCCAAGAGCTCCTTTGTTATCTCAGAGATTCTCTCTAATGCGTAGACGAGCTCGATTGCTTGGGCTAAATTGTTCAACCCTATGTAGCGCTGAGAGAACCTCTCCCCGTGTTTCTCGTAGAGCCTTCTGGCCGTCGGGGTCAATTGGTCGCCCTTCAGCACTATCCTCGATAGAGCCCCGACCATGAAGATGCTTCCCTTGTACCGGCTCCGCTTCGCAAAGCTGTGGGGAACGACTCCCTCCTCTATGTGCTCGTAGTAGTCAAACGTCTCTCCGTCTGAGGCGATCAGCCTATCGCCATAGAGGTACCCATCCGTAGCGATGAAGTGCTCGACTCTGGAGCCGAGAGGCTCCTGAGGGGAGAACGTATCGACGGCGTTCTCGGCAAGCTCAAGTAGAGACCTGCTGTTCTGTTCTATCTCCTCAAGCTCTTCTACCGTTGGATATCTCCCAAATCCGCCAGGTTTCACGTTTATTCCGTGAATTTCCCTCCCGCCTATTATCCCCCTAACGTAGTTCCCGAACGACATCAGCGCAATGCCCTCTTTCACAAGTTCTCCGCGATCGTTCGCCAACTTCACGGCATCTGGATAGCCATACAGGTCTGGCGCCACGAGGAGGTAGAGGTGCAGTGCGTGGCTCTCTAAGAACTCACCTAGGAGGCCTAGCTCTCTTAGAAGCATTACCTCCTTCGGCACTTCGACGTCTAACGCTCTCTCGATACCGAGAACAGATGCGATCACGTGAGACAAATAGCATATGCCGCAGATCCTCGCCTCTATGTCGGGAACATCGTAATAGTGTCTCCCCACAGTCAAGAGTTCAAAGAACCGCGGGCCCTCGACGATTTTGAACATAGCTTTCTTGACCTCATCCCCCTCGACTACGATCTCTGCTTCTCCGCACCCCTCTATTCTTGTTAATTCTCCAAGCTTTATGGTCACCATTTTAGCTCGCTCCCCGCGAACGTCTTGAACTTACGCCTGATGTACTCCTCGTCGTAGCCAAGGCCCTTCAGAATTTCAAACTCGCTCGCCGGGTTTGCCTCCTTTGGCAGAGGCCCCCTGCAGCCTATACACCCGACGCCGAGCTTTACGCAAACTGCGTCACAGCCCCCCAATGTTATGGGCCCCAAGCAGGGGATCTTCCGCTTGACTAGAACGCACTCGTACTCATTGAGCTTGCATTCAATGCAGACAGGGTAATCCTTCGTTGGCGGTTCGACGCCTCTAGCTAAGTTCATGAGTACTTGGTAGATCTCGTCCTTATCGTACGGACAGCCAGGTAAGGCGTAATCAACGGTGACGTATTCTATGATGGGTTTGGAGCCCAGGACTTCAGTAGGGCCTGCATTTGACCCGTAGACTCTCTCGAACCTATCGTCAATCGGGTGCTCAATGCTCCCTTGAACGCCTCCGTGAGTCGCGCAGGTCCCTAGAGCCACTAGAAAATCGGAGTTATCCCTAGCTCTCTTCAGAATTTCCAAGTCTCTCCGAGTTGAGATGCTCCCCGCGACTAGTGCAACGTCCAGGCGATCTCGCTCTCTTATACTGGAAGCCATGTGAAATTCCTTGATCTCATAGAAGTGAAGTATGTCAAAGAATTTCTCATTAAGGAAGAGTATGTTCAGAGCACAGCCGCCGCAACCGGTGAGTTCAAAAACCCCGAGCTTGAGCATCTAGATCAACTCCCTCGTGGAGAGCGCCTCCCAGTAGGTGAAGACGGGCCCGTCCTTGCACACATACTTCATAGAGGTGCTCGTTCCGACTGCGCAGTGGCCACACTTCCCTACGCCGCAGCGCATCCTCCTCTCTAGGGTCATGTAGATTCTCCCTGGAGAGAGATTCTTGTCGAGGAGTTCCCTTATGACATATCTGTACATGACTGGGGGACCGCAGATCAGCGCGTATGTGTTCTCGACATCAATTTCCAATCCTTCGAGCAGAACGGTAACCAGCCCTTTGCGAACTCTAGGGGCAAAATCTCTCTCTAAGCGCCTGCAGGCTGGGCTTTCTACTTCGTAAGCCAGCATTGCAACGCAATTCAGGCTCTCTCCACGCCTTAAGAGGTCGATTATTTCGTCCCTGAACAGAATATCCTCGTAGCCCTTCGTTCCATATAGGAGGTAAATGCGCCTGTACCTTTTGGTATCCAAGGCATACCAGAGAACCGAGCGTAGCGGCGCCATTCCCAAGCCGCCGGCCACCAAGACCAGCTCTGAGTGATCCATCTCCTCCATCGGGAAACCATTTCCGTAGGGTCCTCTGATGCCAATTACGTCACCTTCTTTGAGCTTATGCATGTAATTTGTTAGCCTTCCAACTCTTCTAATGCAAAGCTGAAAGTAACCTTTCCTTGTGGGAGATGAGCACAGGCTCGCTGGGAACTCTCCAAAACCCCTGATGTCGACCATGACGAACTGTCCTGGCCTGTAGGTGAACTCTCTGTTGAGCTCTTCGTCGACAAATCGTAGTGTGAAGAGCTTTTCCCTCGGCGTCAGCTCCTTAACCTCGCAAATCTTGGCGTCGTAGGTCTGGTAAGGGTTCACTCTGACACCCCCCTTATTTCATCCAACACTTTTACATGCTCTATCTTAGCTGGGCAAAATTCATCGCATCTCCCGCAACCGACGCAATTGATGCCAGAGGCAGGATCAAAGTAGTTCTTACAGTAGTAGCGGTGTCGGAACCTCTCTAAGCGAGTTGGCCTGAAATTGTATCCTCCAGCGACCAAGCCGTGGCTCTCTAGGAAGCAGGAATCGTACCTCCTCACTCTAACAGCCTCATAAGTGCTAATCCACAGGTCGCAGACATCGTAGCATCTGCACGTGGGGCAGACGATGCTGCAGTTGCCGCATCCTAAGCAAATCTCCTCGTACTTCTTCCAGACCGGGCTGTCAAAGACCAAATCGAGGACGTCGGCCAGAGCCCCCGTACTCAGGGATCGTCTAAAAGATCTGGATCTCTTCCTCTCGAACTCTTTGAAGTGCTCTAAGTCCTCTTTGCTCACGCTCTCGAAGAGTTCTTTGCGTGCCCACACGATCTCGTGACCTTTGAAGCTCCTGACCCTCACTAGATAGCCGTCTGGAAGCTGATGCAGGAATAGATCAAAGCCGTCCATAGCAAAATCCGTGCCCAAGCTCTTGCAGAAGCAGTATTCGTCGGGCATGCAGCTGATCCCGATTATCACGGCGCTTTCTCTCCTCTTCTTGTAGTAGGGGTCGGCAGGTTCGGCTAGATACGCTTCATCGAGAATCCGGATGCCGTGAATGTCGCACGAGTGCACACCAAAGAGGACTATCGGTTTGGCTTCAATACACTCAATCCATCTGTCGTTCTTTAGCTTCAGGAGTTCCTCCCTGGGCCTCACGAAATACTTCTTTGGCGGAAGCACAGTCCTCGTGTAGTCGAGGCTGACCTCGCTCAACGACTCTACCCTCGCAAAGGAGTATATGTTGCCCCTCTTTACCGGAGCGTGTATCTCCCCCCACTGCTTCAGGGACTCGAAGAAACTCTCAAAGTTACCTAGAGGCAGCTTCACATAGCGCAAATATTTACCACCTCCGCTAAAGCATAAATATTCTGTAACATTGCGAAAAAGCTCCGGTGATATTTTGTAGATCTCATTTCACGTCCCTCTCCGTCGCAATATTCCTTGCCATTGTCTGCTTGGCATAGAAGCGGGCCCTCAGTCTATTATGCATTTTGGCTCGGCATGAGAATTGCGTGCGTGTTCTCGAGGGACCGCGCTCGAGCCCCCCTAAAAGATCTCCTGATCTCTTGGGCCTCTCAGACTTTCATACCTCATCCTCGCGTAGATCTCCATGAGCACGTCGCACTAGGAGAGGAAATCTAAGCTCACGAAGGCTTACGAGGCAGCCACTAAGCTGAGACCCGTCACCGTCGAGAGTATACTGCTCAGGAGAATCCGGAGTACATAGCGGCGATGTCGATGCCCCCTAAAGGGAAGCGAGCCCCTGACCCCTCATCCTTCTCCCCTTGGAGGAGTGGGGGTCTGAGCCCTGACTGGGTACCTTATTATGGTCTTCAGCCTGCTCTCCGGAGTTCTCCTCGGATCGGACAGGTAGATCTCGTGGTGGGGACCCACCAATTCGAGGCCTCTCTCCTCGGCGAACTTCTTCAGCCTCTCCACGGTCTCCTCCTCCGCGCTGTAGGGGCCAACGTGCAGCGCCTGGACGCACTTTCCCTCCCTCATCCTCTCGAACCTCACCTCTCCGACGTTCTTGATCCCCTTCTTCTGCGCGACCTTCGACCTGGCCTCCTCAACGATCTCCTGACTGACAAATCCCGGCATGCGGATAAGGAGCTTCCACTCACCTGGGAGGGCCTCCGACGGCGGGCGGCCCGACTCTATCTCCCAGAGACCCTCGAGCTTGGGGACGACGAAGTCCATACCCCTGCCCTTGCAAATGGATTTAACGGCGTAGGCAAGCGAGTAGAGGGTTCTAAGCTTCTCCTGGAACTCCGGAGATCCCGGGGGGACCAACCCCCTCGATCGTCAGATACTGAGCCTCTCCGATCTCGACCAACTCGGGCTCCGGTCTGGCCGAATAATACTCCGGGTGCTCCTTAGTCAGATCGACCTTTCGGCCCACGGATCCTCCACTGGCGTCTAAAAGCCCGATTTACAATATAAGCTGGGGCGAGTGGCCATGAGTTCCTCCCAGTGGCCTTCCTAGAGAGGTTCGCAGGGGGCAGAGATGCTCAGCGCCTGCCTGACCCGCTGAAGTTGGCTCCAGCGAACTCGACTACCGACCCAGCTGCCTCGCTATCTCCTCAAGGGCCTTGAGTCTTTCCCACGAGATTCGGGTGGGTGTGGAGAGTCCCCCCCAAGATCCTCTCCGAGATGGTGGGTCTCCTGTCGCGCGATCAAAAAGAAGACCCGTAGCCAGCAGTTACAACGCTCTTTTAGAGGGTAATGCTTGCTAGGAGGTTGAGGGCCACTCTTGTTCCCCTCCTCGTTGCTGCGGAACTTACTAGTCAGGGCTCTGTCAAGCAGGCGAGGAGAGAACGCTGGAAGCCCTACTCCTGAGCCCCTTGAGGGAAAACTATTCCAACGCAGAGTCTTTTAGGGTGATCAGCCCTCAATACAGGGTTGACTAGCGGTCGGAAGTTGTTCACGAAGAGAGTCAAGGCCAGGCTACCGTGGCTAGAGCACGTGGCCGAAGAGCCATCGCTAGTGGAGATTCTCCCCTCTGACCTTGAAAGCATCTCTGTCAGGACGAGGAAGGGGAGCCTATGCCTCATCTGCAGGGGAGCAAGGCTTCTGTGCGGAAAGAGCAGGTGCCCCCTCCTGATTAGGGCCTCAAGGCTCCAGAAGACTGTCAAGATGGTAGGCGGAGAGGAGCTCGACGGAACCTCTCCCCCCGGAGTATTCGTTGGGAGGTTCGGGTACCCGAAGGTCAGAGTGGGTCCCCTTATCCCTCCAGAGAAGGGAGACACGTCTCTCATGGACAGACCAGAGAGCTGGCTCGGCCTACCGGTGGACCAGATAGTCTCGTTCAGAGTGTCGCTCATAAGGGCATCATTCAAGGCAGACGTGAGGAAGCCCTGGTCGGCTGGCAGGCTCTACGAGGAGACCCTTGAGGCGGCGATGGCCTCAAGACCCGTCGATGCTGAGGCCAGGCTCTCCTCCCCTCCCAAGGCGTCTCTCCTCCTCGACGCGGAGGTCCAGCCCATGGGTCCGCTGGCCCCAGTCAAGGATATCAGGGCGGACTCGGTGCCGTGGGATCCCCGGCTGGAGAAGGCTTACTATGACAAAGATCTCAGAGCCGCCGAAGCCGTGCTAGAGCTCTACGGCAAGGGGGTAGATGTCTCGAAGATCCAGAGAGCGTTCAGCGTTGGCGCATTCGGGCTCTCCCGCTACAGGAGAATGGTTCCAACTAGGTGGAGCATAACCGCCGTGGACGACATCCTCTCGGCGAGGCTGCGAGAGGAGGTCAAGTCCTACGACTCGATCTCTGAGTACAGGGTCTACAAGCTGGAGA
>DRBY01000012.1 GCA_011042755.1 Thermoproteota archaeon
CAGAGAGGATGGCCTTCGTCCGGTGGGTTGAGGCCAGATACGAGGGGCAGTCCTACGAGCTGGCCGTGGAACTCCCAGCGGCCCCGACTGAGGTCGGGAGGGACGGGCTGAGAGAGCTCTTCCACAGGAGGCACGAGCGCGCCTACGGTTACTCGATGCCCGACCAAGAGGTCGAGGTGGTCTCAGCCCGTGTTACGGCTATTGGGGCCATGCCCAAGCCAGAGCAGAGGGGGCCTCCAGAGAGGGCCAGCATCCCAGAGGAGGCCCTGAAGGAGGTTAGGACCGTCTTCTTTGCAGAGCGAGATTGGGCGGAGGCGAGAGTGTATGACAGGTCCCTCCTGCCGGCTGGCGCGGTTGTGGAGGGGCCGGCTGTGATAGAGCAGTACGACTCGACGACGATAGTCCCTCCAGGCTGGTCCGCCGAGGTTGATCCCCACGGTAACCTGAGGCTCAGGAGGTGATTCTGCACGGTGGACAAGGCGACTCTCGAGGTGATCCGCGGCGCGCTGATCTACGGGGCCGAGGAGATGGGAGTCGTGCTCAGGAGGGCTGCGTACTCGCCCAACATAAAGGAGAGGGTGGACCTCTCATGCGCCATAATCTCGCCGTGGGGCGAGGCGGTAGCCCAGGCTGAGCACATCCCGGTCCACCTCGGGTCCCTGCCCTGGGGTCTGGCCAGGACCCTGGAGTACTTAGAGCGCAGGGGCGAGGCGCTAGAGTCGGGAGACGTCGTGGTCGTCAACGACCCCTACGTGAGCGGCACCCACCTGCCAGACATCACCGCGATAAAGCCAGTCTTCGCAGAGGGTGAACTGGTCGCCTACGTCGCAGACAAGGCCCACCACAGTGACGTCGGGGGAGTTGCGCCCGGGAGCCTTGGAGTCGATGCCAGGCAGCTGCTGGAGGAGGGTCTCGTCATCCCGCCGGTGAAGCTCGTCAGGTCTGGCTCCCTAGACCGCGATCTGCTCAGCCTGGTGCTCTCGAACACGAGGACCCCCAGGGAGAGGGAGGGCGACCTGAGGGCTCAGCTGGCGGCTTTGGACGTTGGAGAGAAGAGGGTGCTTGAGCTGGTGGAGAAGTATGGGCTGGAGACGCTCCTGGATGGTATGAGAGAGATACTGGACTACGGAGAGAGGAGGATGAGGACCAGGCTGTCCGCCATACCCTCCGGGCGCTACAGGGCCGAGGACGCCGTGGAGCTACCAGACGGAGAGCTCGCCTGGATAAGGCTGACGCTCGAGGCCAGGGGAGACTCTCTCACCCTCGACTACAGCGGCACGGACTCGCAAGTCTCCTATCCCATCAACGCCGTGTTTGGAGTCACGCTGGCGGCCTCTCACTTCGCCGTGAAGAGCGTGGTCGACCCCGAATCGCCCCTGAACGGAGGCGCGATGAGGCCGATATCCGTGCTGGCGCCTGAGGGAACCTTGGTCAACCCAGTGAGGCCGGCCCCTGTTGCTGGAGGGAACGTGGAGACCAGCCAGAGGATAGCGGACGTGGCACTCAGGGCCCTGGCCGAGGCTCTGCCCGGTAAAGTTCCGGCGGCCTCGCAGGGGACCATGAACAACATCGCCGTGGGAGGTACGCTGGAAGGCGGAGCTCAGTGGACCTTCTACGAGACCATAGGGGGCGGCTCGGGCGGGAGGCCAGGGTCGGACGGGATCGACGGAGTGCACGTCAACATGACGAACACCATGAACACGCCGATAGAGGCTGTGGAGGCGCAGTTTCCCATCCTGTTCCTGAGGTACGAGTTCAGGACCGACTCTGGAGGGCCGGGCAAGTGGAGGGGAGGCTGCGGAATAGAGAGGTCCTGGAGGCTTCTTGGAGACGAAGCCGTGGTGAGCGTGCTTGGAGAGAGGACGCTGACCGCGCCTTGGGGCCTCCACGGCGGAATGCCAGGAGCCAGGGCGGAGTACTTGGTGATCAGGGCCGATGGTAGAGAGGAGAGGCTGCCCTCGAAGGTTACCATCGTCTTGAGGAGAGGAGACGTGCTCGTGGTCAGGACGCCCGGCGGAGGGGGTTACAGGAGTCCAACGGAGAGAGATCCAGAAGCCGTGGCCCGAGACGTGGTAGACGGGCTGATATCCCCAGAGGCTGCCGCAGAGCATTACGGAGTCGCGGTTACCGCGGATGGGAGGGTAGATTGGGAACGGACTTCAGAGCTCAGGGCCAAGCGCTAAGGGTCGTTCGCCCTTGGCTACAGATGGTGCTTTGGCAGAGCCTTCGAGAGAAGCAGGCCGCCAATAACGAACGCGTTGAGTGCGCGGGCGGTAGATAGAGCTTATTGAACTGCAGAGGTGGAATCCCTTGCTTAGCAGACAAGAATCTCCAAAAAGTGAGGAAAAAGAGGATCGAGGTCCTAGATCGGCTTGACGAACCCCCACTTCTCGAGGGCCCTTCTGAGTTCCTTGTGCGTCTCTGCGTACTCATCCAAGGGTATACCCTGAGCTATTGCATCGAGGGCCTGCCTCACGGCCATCGCTCCCGCCTTAGGCCCCTCAGGATGTCCTATCACTCCGCCCCCGACCTGTATGACGGTGTCCTTCCCCAGCGCCCTCACCACGTCTGGCAGGGTCCCGGGGTGCAGGCCTCCGGAGGAGACCGGGAAGGCGGGCTTTATGTGGTACATCTTCTGCTCCAGGTGGAACTCGTCGTCAGGGTCTGGCTTGAAGTACTCCTCCCTGAGTATGCTCGCATACCTTATCACGTTGATTGCCTTGGCCTCCAGCTTGCCGACTCCAGGAGTCCCTATATGAATCTGGTCGACGACTATTATCCTGTAGAGCTTGGCTAAGACGTACATCGATATGCCGTGATAGGGGTTCCTCGTGAACGCAGAGTGCATCGCCCTGTGCGCGTGTATCGCCACTCCGTGTTCCTCGGCTAGATCCCTTATGTAGGTGAGCGACGCCCAGCCAGCAGTCACGACGTCGACCATGACGTACGGGTTGCCGTAGTCCGCCACCAGCTTGAGCCTCTTCTCCATCTCCCTGACGTCCGAGGTGATGTTCGCGAACCACACTTTCCTCTCTCCGGTCTCGCTCTCTACCTTGTCTATGACCTTCATTATCGCCTTCGCCCTCTCCTCGAACTTGCAGTAGCTGGGATTCGTTAGGTTCTCGTCGTCCTTTATGTAGTCCATGCCCCCCGTCAGTATCTCGTAAGCCAACTTCTCGACTTCCCCTGGGGTATAGCCCACCTTCGGCTTGGGGACGGTGCCTACGATCGGCCTGTCGTAGATCTTGAATATCTCCCGCACGCCGGGAATTCCCTTGCTCGGGCCCTTGAAGTGCTTGAGGAACTCCTGCGGAAGGTAGATGTCCTCGATACGCAGCCCATCCGCTCTCTTCATCCCAAATATGTTGCCCGCAACGGAAGCCAAGAACCCGGGCATGTTTCCCTCTTCAAACAGCTCGACGGGATACGCTATCCTCACCAAGTAAGAGCCATCGCCGAGGTCTTTGAAGAAGTACGCCTTCCCCATCAGCTTGTTGATCCTGCCCTGATCGTACCATTCATAGAGCGTAGTCCAAGTGCCGACGCTGCTCTCGGCAGCGACGGCTCCAGCAGCATCCTCGACCGTGAATCCTTTTGCTGGCTTCACTCGAAAAGCAACGATCACATCCTTCTCTGGATCTGGGATGTAATCTTTTTTTATAAAGAGGGGATAAGGTTCAAACTTTTCAGACAATTTGCACACCCCCGTTGCCCCACTTGCAATCATCCTATTAAGTCTTCTTTCTCGTTTACACATCGCGAGAGTCCCTGTCAGCAAGAGACTCCGACTGTTCAGCGAGATTCTCTCCAGAGATCCATAGGGAGAGGTCTAACAATGCAGCGGCACCGTCACCACGGGCAGAATGGGTAGAAAGGTAGAGAAGCTGTCATGAAGGCATCCGGCACCGCCAAGCGTAGGAAATAAGGAGACCTCCCAGAGAGATGCGACGCGGCAAAAATTAGTGCAGCCTGAACTTTGCTAGTCCAGCCTGAGATCTACGCCCTGTCGACTGACTGGTCCACGCGCCTGCTCAATCAGGTGGTACCGGTTCACAGCCCTCTCCGCCTCGCGAAACTGGGGGCTTAACCCTCAGGAGTCTTGAGGCTCCCTTAAAAAGGAACTCTCCGTCGGAGAGTCCGAGCCGTAGATGCGCGGGCTTACAGCGATCTTCACCCTGCTCGTTCTCGCATTACTCTCTGTGGGAGTGTGGGCCGCGTCTCTGCAGCCGAGCGCCTCCTGTGACTCGCTGACGCTTGAGGTCGTCGCACCTCAGCTCATGAGGACTGGGGAGGACTTCGCGGTGGTCGTGACCAACCTAGACGACGAGGTTCACACAGTCACGATATTGGTGGAGGGGGATATCGTTCCGCAGCTGACGAACCTCACCTTGAGTCCGGGCGAGCAGAGGTATGAGCGCGTGACGCTGAACACGTTCAAGGAGTCCGGGAGCGTGAGGCTCAACATAACGCTCCTAGAATGTGGAGAGACGCTCTGTCAGGTTAATGCCACGGTCAGGTTGGCCACAGGGACTTCCATCATAACTGGAGTCCTCTACGGGGCCGCTATACTGCTCGGCGGACTGTTTGCGTACATCTTGGTGTTAAAGAAAAGTCGGAGGTCTCCCCGATCTCTGAGATCCCAGTCGTCACGAGTAGCCGCGGTAAGGAGTCATTCGTCTGACGTGAGGAAACCTTACCTGCGCTCAGGTCTCTCGAGTCAAACATTTAGTTCTGCGGTCTCACGAATTAGCGGTGATCTGCTATGGTGAGAACTACTCTCTCGGTGATCAAAGCCGACATCGGGAGCTTAGCTGGCCACCACATCGCGCCCCCTCAGCTGCTTGATGTGGCTAAGCAGGAGCTGACGAGGGCGAAGAAGGAGGGGCTGATTGAGGACTTCTACGTCACCAATTGCGGCGACGACCTCGAGCTGATAATGACGCACACTAAGGGCGAGGGGAACCAGGAGATCCACACGCTGGCTTGGGAGACCTTCCGCAAGGCTGCAGATGTGGCCAAGGAACTTGGACTGTACGGGGCCGGGCAGGACCTGCTCAGCGACGCCTTCTCTGGCAACCTGAGGGGCATGGGCCCAGGCTTCGCCGAGATCGAGTTTGAGGAGAGGCCAGCCGAACCTGTCGTCGTGTTCATGGCGGACAAGACGGAGCCCGGCGCCTTCAACCTCCCGATCTTCAGGATATTCGCGGATCCCTTCAACACCGCCGGCTTGGTCATAGCGCCCACTCTGCACAGGGGGTTCACATTCGAGATACTGGACGTCATGGAGGGGAAGGTCGTAGAACTCGACACTCCGGAGGAGATGTACGACCTGCTAGCCCTGATAGGAACTCCGGGAAGGTACGTGATCAGGAGGGTCTACACTAGGGAGGAGCCGAGGGACGTGGCCGCGGCGCTCAGCACGACTAGGCTGAACCTGATAGCGGGCAAGTACGTGGGTAAGGACGACCCCGTAGCCATAGTGAGGGCTCAGAGCAAGTTCCCCGCTCTGGGAGAGATCCTCGAGCCCTTCGCCTTCCCGCACCTAGTCGCGGGGTGGATGAGAGGGTCCCACCACGGACCGCTCATGCCTGTGAGCGAGAAAGACGCCAAGCCGAGCAGGTTCGACGGCCCGCCTAGGGTGATAGCGCTCGGCTTCAACATCAAGAACGCCAAGCTGATAGGACCCAGCGACCTCTTCGCGGACGTCGCCTTCGAGAGGGCTAGGGCCTTAGCCAACGAGATAGCTGATTATCTGAGGAGGCACGGGCCCTTCATGCCGCACAGGCTCGGGGCCGAGGAGATGGAGTATACCACACTGCCTCAGGTGCTGGAGAAGCTCAAGGACAGGTTCCGCACTGTAGAGGGGGCCTGAACTCTCCCCCTCATTTTCCAAAAATATCAGCACTCTCTTACAGATAGGGCTTCAACGGCCTTGGTAGAGGCCAGAAGGGCTACTAAAACACGCCCGACGTAGAGTGCCCTAGAGCAGGTCTCTGAGCACATCTAAGCAGAATTCGACCAGCGCTGGGGGGCCAGCTACTAGGCTCAGAGGGGTCGGCTTGTGAAATTCGTCCCACAGCGGCAGCTTCATGAGATCCTCTCCCCTAGGGCCGCACATCTTCAGCCCAACAGTCGAGTAGATGGCCGGCAGGCTGGATACGTCGTACAGCTTCAGGACATTCCCCCTGCCCTCTCCGGCCCTGGCCAGCTCCAGCCTGATGTCCACGTAGAGTCCGGCGGAGGCCACATTCTTCAACAGGGCTATTGAGGTAGACCCCGTCTCCTCTACGGCGACCTCAAAGTTTGCCTCGCTCAGGAGCCCTATCAGCTTGGCCACTGTGGTGGAATTCTGCCACCCTCGAAAGTTCTGAAAGCCCAGCACCGCGATCGGCGGCCTACCCCCGATCCAGAACCTTCCCCCAGAGTCCAGCTCGATAGGCGGATGGCGCATCTTGGCTAGCCAGCGGGGGCGCTCGAGCCGAAGGAGCCCATCAGCCCCCCTCAGGGCGAGATACTCGACGCGAGAACCGTGATCGTAGCACGAGAAGAGGTTCAAGGAGTCTAGGGTCGGGTTATGATCCCCGCTCGAAGGGAGCAAGCCGAGAGAGATCACGGTAGACGAGTTTGGGCCTCTCCCAACAACCCTCCTGTACTCAGGCCAGGCTCCGGCGGCATAAGATAGGCCCCAAGAGCCGTCGATTGGGTCTATCAGACCAACGAGAACCGGTTCTCCGGGGAGAGAGATCACGGTAGACTCTGCAAGAATGTCGATGCCTATTTCCCTGCGCCGGCCAAGCTCCATCAGCACGCCAGTGAGCCTCTCCTCCGCCGCCGCGTCGAAGACGTACTCTCTGTGCTCACCGTCCTCGTCCAGAACGTGGGCGCTCAGCCCTCCCGACAGGACCTCGTCAACGACTCCACAACAGGCAGCTAAGACAAGCTCTCGAGCGACTCTGAGGACATCTCCCTCGCTGCTATCCCCCATGACGCGAGTCCGTCTCCAGATGTGCCATTAAACAATGCTAGGAGGAAGGTTGGCGCGGCTGGCGTTGGGAATATAACCCGCCGCCCCTAGTAAGACTTGGGATGAGGTACCCTTCGGCCAAGGTTTCTCTGGCTATAGCGTCCATAGCGCTGTTCGTCACGCTGGTCACGCTCCACGCGGCGGGCGTCTTGAGGGTAGGTCCCGCTGAGGAACGCGCTCAGGCCGGCGAGAGGGTCGCGCTCCCTCAACCGATCCTCAAGGGTAACATGAGCGTTGAGGAGGCTATAGCAACCCGAAGATCCGTTAGGAAGTACTCAGACGAGCCCCTGACCCTTCAAGAGCTAGGGCAGCTCCTGTGGGCCGCTCAGGGAATTACGGATGTGAAGAGGGGGTTTAGGGCAGCCCCCAGCGCCGGAGCCACATACCCGCTCGAGCTCTTCGTGGTCGTAAGGGACGGGGGCGTCGTGGGGCTGGGCGCGGGAATCTACGCGTACGACCCGTGGGCGCACTCGCTGAGCCTAGTGAGGGCTGGGGATTTTGGGGACGAGCTGGCCGACGCGGCCCTGGGGCAAGAGTGGGTCAGGAGCGCTCCCGCCTGCATAGTGATAGTGGCCAACTACTCTAGGACGATGTCGGTCTACGGGAGCAGGGGAGAGAGGTACGTTCACATGGAGGCGGGTCACGTGGGACAGAACATCTACCTCCAGGCTACCGCGCTCGGCCTCGGGACAGTCGCGGTCGGAGCCTTCCACGACGGAGATGTGGCGGAAATCCTCCAGACCGAGCTGGCTCCCCTCTACATCTTCCCGGTCGGGAGGAGGGAGTGAGGTCGCGCTCTCGGACCGCTGCGTCCTTCAGCAAAGCCCGCGCCAACTAGAGGGGATGCTCGCCCTCCACAGCTTTGGGCCATCTAGACTCGCCGGAGCTAGCCCTCTACGACTACGAAGGGTAGCGAGACCTCTATTATGGACCTGCCGTACGGAAACGAAGCCTTCACCCAGTAGATGCCCGGCTGGGCATCTTCTCTCACATCGATAGTCGCCGCATTGATTCGCGTCTCCCCAGGCTCCAGCGACCTCTGAACCACCATCTGAATGCAGTAGGCCTTCGGG
>DRBY01000098.1 GCA_011042755.1 Thermoproteota archaeon
ACCGTCGTGGTGCACCTCAAGGAGCCCTACGTGTTCGCCCTGGAGGCCTTCGGACTCGTGCCCATAGTGCCCAAGCACATCTGGGAGAACGTGGACAAGTGGGATTGGGAGAGCTCCAAGGTCTACGACTACGGAGTAGGCTGCGGTCCGTTCAAGTTCGTTGAGATGGTCGAGGGAGACTACATCAGGCTCGTCAAGAACGAAGACTACTGGCTCGAGGGCAAGCCTATGGTCGACGAGATAATAATCAGGGTCATCGACACCGAGGAGGCGAGGATCCTAGCGATCAAGAGCGGCGAGGCCGACACCAAGAGGTACGAGCTGATCCCGGCGTTCCTCGAGGCCGTCAAGGGCGACCCCAACATCGAACTCGTCGAGGCCGTCAGCCCGTGGGACTACGTGCTGATGTTCAACCTGAACAGGTGGCCTCTCAACGAGACCAAGTTCAGGGAGGCCGTCGCCTACGCCATTGACAGGGATGAGATCGTAGAGAAGGCAGCTCTTGGAGCTGGAGTCGCCACCATGACCTTCATCCCGGCTTCGTTCTTCGGAACCTACTGGGAGAACCCAGAGGCCAAGGTGCCTGAGCACAACATAGAGAAGGCCAAGCAGCTCCTCGCAGAACTCGGCTTCAGAGACGTTGACAACGACGGGATACTCGAGTACGCTCCTGAAGTTGAGACGCCCGCACCCACCACGGCTGCGCCAACGACGCCCGCAGTGACTCCGGCGCCCGCTCGCTTCCCGTGGGTCGCCGTGGCCTTCATCATAGTAGTGATAGTAGTCATGGCGGCCTTCGCCATCATCGGGAGGAGGAAGTAGCCCCTCCCCACCTATTTTTTATGACCAGTCTGCTGTTTAGCGATCTTGAGATTGGGGTGAAGGCCGAGTGGGCATGAGAGAGTACATACTCAAGAGGGTGGCGTCTGCCCTCGTCACGTTCGCCCTCATAATCGTCCTGAACTTCTTCATCTTCAGGATAATGCCGGGAGATCCCGCCAGGGCCGTTGTGGGCGACGTTCGAATGAGGCCAGAGATGAGAGAGATTTTGATCAGGAAGTTCGGCCTTGACAAGCCGCTGTGGGTCCAGTTCCTGTACTACCTGAAGAACCTGGCGAAGGGGGACTTGGGCTACTCGTTCCAATACCCGGGAACGCCGGTCACGGAGATCATCTTGGGCAGGAGGCTCATGAACACGTTCCTACTCATGGGCGGCTCAATTGCAATCTCTCTCCTGATAGGGATGGGCTTGGGCGTGGTAGCCGCCTGGAAGAGGGGCTCCAAGCTGGATGTAGCCGTGCTCACCTTCTCGCTGGTCACGTACTCGATACCGACCTTCTGGATGGGGCTCCTGATCATACTCTTCCTAGGCTTCTACGCAGACCTCATACCGCTCGGAGGGACCGTGACGCCTGGAGCCGAGTACGCCAACTGGTTCCAGTACGCAGCAGACTACTTCCACCACATGATAGGCCCTCTGATCACGCTGGTCCTGTCCTTCATAGGCTACTACTTCATGATCATGAGGAACACGCTCCTGGACGTCTTCACCGAGGACTACATGCTCACGGCGAGGGCCAAGGGCCTGAAGACGAGGACCGTGTTGTTCCGCCACGCCATGAGGAACGCCATGCTCCCCATGATCTCGGTGATAGCGCTGGAGGTCGTGTACCTGTTCAGCGGGGCAACTGCCACGGAGACGGTCTTCTCTTGGCACGGGCTTGGCCTGCTGATCTACGAGTCGGTTCTCAGGGCAGATCTGCCGGTGCTGCAGGGCCTCTTCCTCTTCATAGCCCTCTCGGTGCTGGTGGCAAACCTGCTGGCAGACATCACGTACGCACTCGTCGACCCAAGGATCAGGTACGGGTGATTGAATGAGCAGGGCAGCCGTAAGGAGGAGGACGCTCTTCAAGAGAATCTCCTCGTTCTGGCAGTTGTACAAGGCTAGCAAGCTCGGCGTTTTTGGCTTGGCCGTGATGGTGGCCTTTGGATTAATAGCAGCCCTCGCTCCGTTCTTGACGCCCTACGACCCTGGAGACTTCGTCGGCAAGCCCCTCGAGTCGCCCTCCCTCAAGCACCCACTCGGCACCGATCAGATGGGGAGGGACCTGCTGAGCAGGCTGATCTACGGAACCAGGATCTCCCTGGCCGTTGGCCTGTCGGCCAGCGCAATGGCCGTGCTGATTGGAGCTGTGATCGGGCTGGTCTCTGGCTACTTTGGCGGGATAGTCGACATGGTCCTCATGAGGATAACGGACGTGTTCATCCAGCTCCCCACGCTCCCGCTGATGCTCATATTCGTGGCGATCTTGGGCAAGGGGATATTCAACATAATACTCGTCATAGCCATCCTCGGCTGGACGCCGACCGCCAGGATGGTCAGGTCCCAGACGCTCTCACTCAAGGAGAGGCCGTTCGTCGAGGCCGCGAGAGCGATAGGGGCCAGCGACCTCCACATACTGGCCAGGCACATAGCGCCCAACGTGGTGCCCCTCATATTCGCCAACGCCGCCATAAGCGTCGTCAACGCCGTGCTCTCCGAGTCCTTCTTAAGCTTCCTGGGCTTTGGCGACCCGAGGGTTCCAAGCTGGGGAATGCTGCTCTACTACGCCAGGCTGGCTGGAGCCACCGTGAACGGCTACTGGTGGTTCATCATACCGCCAGGGGTCGCGATAATGCTCCTGGCCTTGGGGTTCGCGTGCATCAACTACAGCCTCGATCAGATCCTCAACCCGAGACTCAGGAGGAGGTGATTTGTTGGCCAAGAGTCCCGAGCATGTGCTGGTGGTAGAGGACCTCAGAGTGCATTACGACACTCAAGCCGGCGTCATCAAGGCCGTGGACGGAGTGAGCTTTGAGATAAAGAGAGGAGAGATCGTAGGGCTCGCCGGGGAGTCTGGGAGCGGCAAGACCACCACGGCGCTGGCCGTGATGAAGCTCCTCCCTTCAAACGCCAGGATAGTGTCTGGGCGAATTCTGCTCAGCGGGACGGACGTGGTACCTCTCGATGAAGACGAGATGAGACGCATCAGGTGGAACAAGGTCTCCATGGTGTTCCAGGGGGCCATGAACGCTCTCAACCCCGTTCTCAGAGTGGGAGACCAGATAGCGGAGGTTCTGATCGAGAAGAAGGGGTACGGCAAGGAGGAGGCCATGGAGCGTGTCAGAGAGCTGTTCAGCCTGGTCGGCATAGATCCATCGAGGGTAAGGGATTACCCCCACGAGTTCAGCGGTGGGATGAGGCAGAGGGCCATCATAGCCATGGCGATAGCCCTGAACCCCGACTTGGTGATAGCTGACGAGCCTGTGACGGCCCTCGATGTGGTGGTGCAGTCCAAGGTGCTGGAGCTCTTGAAGCAGCTCAGGGACAAGCTGGGGATAAGCGTGCTGCTGATCACTCACGACCTCTCGGTCATAGCCGAGACGTGCGACAGGACCGCGATAATGTACGCTGGACGAATAGTGGAGTACGGCGACACGGTGGAGCTGTTCAGCAACTCCCTGCACCCGTACACGAAGGCCCTGATCTCGGCTTTTCCGAGCATCACCGGAGAGCGGAGGACCTTCGAGCCGATAAGGGGGGATCCGCCAAACATGCTGGAAGTCCCGCCCGGCTGTCCATTCCACCCAAGGTGCCCGAAGAGATTCGAGCCCTGCGACAAAGAGGAGCCCAGACTGATCGAGATCAACCCAGGGCACTGGGTCGCCTGCCACCTAGTGGGGGGGAGATGACGTGGTGGAGAGCCTTCTGCAGGTAGAGAACCTGAGGGTCTGGTTCCCAGCGAGGACTGGAATCTTGGCGGCGCTCAGGGGCGAGCGTAGGTACGTCAAAGCCGTCGATGGAGTGAGCTTCGACATAAAGAAGAAGGAGGTCGTCTGCTTGGTCGGGGAGTCTGGGAGCGGCAAGACCACGGTGGCCAGGGCCATTCTCAGGCTTATTGAACCGACCGACGGGAGGGTGCTCTTCGAGGGGAGGGACATTCTCTCCTTCTCCAAGAGGGAACTCAGAGAGTGGAGGAAGGAGGCGCAGATAATCTTTCAGGATCCCTACGAGTCTCTAGACCCCAGGATGTCTATCTACGACATCCTTGCCGAGCCGCTGAGGGTCAACAAGGTTGTCGGGAACTCCGAGGAAGAGTATGAGAGGATCACCAGGGCACTCGAGGACGTTAGGCTCGTCCCGCCGGAGGACTTCATGGTCAGGTTCCCGCACGAACTCTCGGGAGGGCAGAGACAGCGTGTGGCCATAGCGAGGGCTCTGATCCTCATGCCCAAGTTCGTCGTGGCCGACGAGCCGGTCAGCATGCTGGATGCCTCGATAAGGATTCAGATACTGAGCCTCATGGAGGAACTCAGGCAGAAGTACGGCCTGACCTACCTCTTCATCACTCACGACCTTGCTCAGGCGAGGTACACTGGCGACAGGATCGTTGTGATGTACCTAGGTAGGGTCATGGAGATCGGCCCTACCGAGGATGTGATCCAGAAGCCCCTCCACCCCTACACAAAGGTGCTCCTCTCTCACGTGCCCGTGCCCGACCCGATAGTGGCTAGAAGCAGGCAGAAGATTGAGGTTCCTGGAGAGACCCCCAGCCCCATAGACCTGCCCCCCGGCTGCAGGTTCTGGCCTCGATGTCCATTCATGACTGAGCGATGCAAGGAGGTCGAGCCTAACCTGAAGGAGGTGGGGCCGGGTAGGTTCGTGGCCTGCCACCTCGTGTCGTGAGGGTCGTCAGAGGGGGTCTACCCGCGTGCGGGGAATCGGCCCCCAGGCTGGGACCCCTCGAGGGCCTTCAGGATAGGATCGGCTGCCTCGGGAACCCGCTGGATGAGCCTCAGAAGGCCCCTGTCCAGCACAGTCTTCCCTCTCGGGTCGACCTCAGTGACCAGCGGAACTCCGTCTGCGCTGACCGCCAGCAGAGTCCTGTGGTAGACGAGATCGTGAGATAATACAGAGATCGACTCTATTGTCTCACCCCTAGATAGCCCGAAGAGTAGGGCGATGGCCTCCCTCTGAGCCACTAGCCTAGCCAGGCTATCGGAGATCCGCCTCTCTGCCGTGGCGATACCGGGGGGCATGGGTATGAGAATGCTCCTCTTCATCGTGCTGTGCATCTTCCTCAGCTTCTCGGCCGTGGGCTCCAACTCCTTCTCCAGCTCGGAGAGCCACCAGACTATCTCCTCCAGGAACGTTTTGGGGCTCTCAGTGGTCTGGGGCAGCAAGACGATGTCGCCGCCCACAGGCTCGTCTGAGCACTCCATCGAGGGGATCAGGGGTCGAATCAGAGGTATCGCCTCGCTAAGTCCCTTGGGGTATGGGGCCAGGGTGGCGTTGATCGCTGTGACGCCGCCGAGAGTCGATCCCCCTGAGCTCTCTAGCTCGTAGCTCACTCTGAAGTAGGGGATGAGGCACTTCCTCACCACAGAGATGTTCCTGAAGCCGCTCCTCTTCAGAGCCTTAAGGGCCCTATCCTCTTTGGGCCACTCTCCCACGGCCGGGGCTATCATTTGCTGATAGGCCGCTCAGCGACCCTTTTAACTCACCGCCGTGGTTTGAGTAAAGCAGGCCCAGTCCACAGCGACTCAGGGCGAGTCTCTGCACTCCCGTGGAAAATTTATCCCGTAGCCAAGTCGGGCCGCTGGATGCGCAAGCCCGACGCCGCCACGCTTGTAGGCTGGGCTAGCCAGATAGTCCCGGCGGCGATCTTGGGCGTGGCCGCTCGCGTCGCCGCGGATGCGCTCCACTTCCCGGGGTACTTCGACTCTCTCGGCGCCATGTGGGTGGCTCAGAAAGGACTTGCGCAGGGTCTCCTCGGTGGAGTACTCACCGGGCTCCTGCTCACGGCCTACTACAAGGCGTACATGGCGGCATTCTGGGTTCCAGGCCTGGCGGCCCTCCTCTACGGTTTCATGAGGAGGAGGGGAAGGCCCATCCTCGGTGCTCTGCTCGCGGCCTTGGCGTACGTCCTAGGCTGGGCCGCGGTCTACTGTCTCGCAACAGGGACCTGGAAGAAGATACCGCTCTACCTGCACACGAAGGGAGCGCTGATCCTTGCGCTGGACATCTTGATCTGCTCCGGGGTTGGGGAGGGGCTCTCTCCCCTCTTAGCTCGGCTCGACGACCGCAGGGTCGTGGCTGGTGTAATGCTCGCTGCGTTGGCCACCACAGGCCTCGCGTACATTCAGGTAGAGCAGAACGAGTGGGGGATAGCGGGATCCTTCCCGGAGAGGGAGGGGTGGGAGAAGTTCCACTCAAAGATGGACCTCGTGTGGATTTGGATGGGGGAGAAGGGAATTAACAACTACTACTATCCGGAGACGAGGTTCACTAGGGGAGATCCAGGGTATCAGGTCTGGGTGGGGCTGTACTGGATACAGGGGTGGCACGACGTGGCGGACGTCTCCCTAGACAGCGCGTTCGCGGTCTGGGATCAGAACTTCTGGAATGGAATTCACGGAGTGCCAGGCCCTTACACCTATGTCATTGACGTCCACAACATCACCGAGATCAACTTCAAGGGCTACAGGGCCTACCTGATGTACGGAGGGATGTTAACTCTCAGCGATGTCGAGCCCTATGAGGAGGTCTGGCTGGAGGGGTTCTTCATCACGTTCTACAATGGGGACCTAGACAGGACTGCGATAATCTACGCATGCGCGACTAAGGATAACCTGCCAGCCATGATAGACGAGCTCTGGGCCCTGATAAACTCGTGGGAGCTGGGTTTGCAGAGCTAGGCTGGCAATTATAACTCTCGCTCCGAGGGGCGTGCCTCAGGGCTATAGGACTTAGAATTAGAGAAGCGCTTGAATATTTGCTGAGTTAAATGACACATGTAGATCCAGGAAGAGCACTATCTGCTGATCTGGATCTTGGATTAATCGACCCGCCCCCGCTCCGCTCTCCTCAGCGAAGGTTTGAACAGGGCTTCTTTCTCGGAAGACCCAGCGAGATGCTCGTGAAATTGAAAGTGAGCGAGAGTGGAATTGAGGCGGTTAAAGTCGGAGGAAGTGCGGTCAAGGTGGCTGAGGGAAAACCTCCTTTTAATCCAAGATCCAGACCCAGCGAGGGCCTTTGGGGATACGCGTAGGAATTGACGTGGGCGGGACATTTACCGACCTGGTGGCCTTCAATGAGGGGAGCGGAGAGGTCTCGCTGGTAAAGGTTCCAACGACCCCTAGAGACCCAGAGGTTGGGGTCATAGACGCGCTCTCGAGGTTTCTCCGCAGTACAGATCCTAGGGAGGTTTCACTGGTTTCTCACGCCACTACGCTCGCGACCAACGCCCTCCTAGGGCAGGAGGGGCTGGAGCTTCCTTTAGTTGCGCTGCTGACCACAGAAGGGTTCAGAGATGTCCTAGAGATAGGCAGACAGAGGAGGCCAGAGCTTTACAACCTGTTCTTCCGGAGGCCGAGACCCCTCGCCCCTAGGAGGCTAAGGTTCGGAGTTAGGGAGAGGATCGACTACAAGGGGAACGTACTGATTCCGCTGAGCAAGCAAAATGTCGAGCAGGCGGTCACAACGGCTCTTCAGAGAGGTGCGGGCGCCATAGCGATCAGCTTCCTGCACTCCTACGCTAACCCCTCCCACGAGAAGCAAGCCAAAGAAATAGCTCAGAAGTTGGCGTCGCACCTGCCAGTCGTCGCCAGTCACGAGATAGACCCGGAGTATAGAGAGTACGAGAGGACGAGCACCACCGTCGTCAATGCCGCGCTGATCCCAGTGGTCTCGGGTTACCTCAAGAGGCTGGAGGGCGCCTTCTCCTCTCTTCGGATCTCGGCCCCCCGCTACGTTATGCAGAGCAGCGGCGGGCTGGCCAGCTTTGAGGAGGCGGCGAAGAAGCCGGCCTCCCTGATAGAGTCAGGCCCGGCCGCCGGCATAGTGGCGTCAGCTTGGCTGGGATCTCTCCTGGGGCTGGAGAGGGTCATCGGATTTGACATGGGTGGTACCACGGCCAAGGCTGGCGTCGTCGTGAATGGAAGGCCAGAGGTGACCACCGAGTACGAGGTGGGAGGCTCGATCCACGCGGGGAGGATAGTGAAGGGGAGCGGGTACACCGTCAGG
>DRBY01000053.1 GCA_011042755.1 Thermoproteota archaeon
CGCGTTCTATGGCAGCATCCAGAGGCAGCCTTCCGGAGACGACGTACGGCAGCGCGCAGGGGTGATAGGATGGGTATTCGTTCTTCTCTAGGACGATCACATCAGCGTCAGGAGAATCCTTCTTCGCAACCGCCGAGGCAGTCTGCCCAGCAGTTCCGTTTCCAATAACGACTACCCTCATGCTGGCTCCTGAAGACTTGGGATAGGTTATAAGCCCAGGCGTCACGATCAAGCTGATGCCTCACCTCGAGCTAGTGAGGATATCTAAGGCCACTCCCAGAAAGAAGCTCGTGCTGCTTCAGGGAGTCCCAGGGCTAGGCCTAGTTGGCAAGATCGCAGTCCAGTATTTGATCGACCAGTTTAGCCCCCCTCTCGTGGCTAGGATTTACAGTGACTACCTCCCGCTCCCAGACGGAAGCGCTGGTGTTAGGGTTGCTGACGGGGACGTCTCACCGGCGACTTACGACCTGTACCTCTTGAGTACCGATTCGGCGGAGGCTGACTTCCTGCTGCTCACATCGGAGGTTCAACCAATACCGTGGGGCCAGTACAGCGTGGGTGAGCGAGTCTTAGACTTCGCCGAAGAACTCGGAGTTAGCGAGGTATTGACTTTCGGAGGCTACGTCCCAGGAAGCGCCGAAGTCGAGGGCATATTCGCTTGCAGCAACGACGAAGGCCTCTGGAAGAGGCTTGAGGAGTGTGGCGTTAACAGGCTTCAAGGGGGTTTCGTCACT
Organism: Thermoproteota archaeon; assembly: GCA_011042755.1. Next base: position 735 of record DRBY01000053.1, read on the forward strand.
GGGGCTGCCGGTCTGCTCGTCGGATTAGCTTACCTGAGGGGGATACCGAGCGCCTGCGTGCTTAGTACTACAGAGGGTCAGAGGCCCGATCCCAGGGCATCTAAGCGACTTATACTCCTGCTGGGCAAGATGTATGGCCTAGAGGTGAGTTTAGAGGAGTTAGATGAGCTAATACGAGAGGAAGAGTCTGTTAGGACGATACTGGAAGAGAAGGCAAAGCAGGCTCTGGAAGAGAAGAGAGGGTGGGAGGAGCGGAAAGAGGAGGAAGAAGGCCCTCTGCCCTACCACCTCTGAGGAGTCACTCTATCTTGATCTTCCTCTCGCTGAGCCTTTCTCTTCTACCCCTCTCCTTCTTAGGGAGCCTCACCTCAAGTATCCCATTGCTGTAGGTCGCTTTGGCCGCGTCCGGGATTACCTCTACGGGCAGATCGACCGTGGCGCCGTATGGCTTGGCCTTTATGGTGAGCTTTCTCTCAGTGGCCGATACGTCAATATTCTCTTTCTTCACGCCCGGCATCTCGGCCACGACGACTATCTCATCTCCGAAGTCCATTACATCTATTACGGGCTCTCTGACAATTTCCCCAACTCTCCTCGTTGCGACTTCCTCAATCTCCCTGGCCCGCTCTTCCTCGGTCTCTCCCTCCTTGGGAGGGACGTTGCCGAAGTACCTGATGATGGGCTTGCCGTCAGGACCGATAGTCATGTAGTACCCATAGACGAATGGGCCTCTGAACTCGAATCCGCTCGGGGTTACGAACCTAGGCAGCCTCTCTTCTAGTTCCTCTAGATCTTCCATAGACATTAGTTCTTCTAACTGCTTTTCCATGTCTTCTTGAAGCTTCCTGAAGAATCTCATAACCTCTCGGAGCCACTCATCAAAGGGGTCTCCCTCGCGCCTCCTCATTCGATCGCCTCATATGTTGGGGCGACCCCCACCATTAATCGTTTCTGGTGCCATGAGTTCCTCTACGCGGGCCAGTTTAGAGCAGCCGCCAACTCTCTCTATGCTGAAGAGGGAATCAGCGATCTCCTCAAACTCTTCTGCATGAGTGACGACTATTACCTGAGGCAGATCTAACTCCTTGATTGCTGCAACGAGTTCTCTCCTCCTCTCGCCATCTAAGTGAACCGTTGGCTCGTCAAGCAGTATCGTCTCGAGGCTAGTGCCAGCCATAGCCTTAGCTAGGCCAAGCCTCAGAGCTAGCGCTAGCGCGACCTGCTCTCCTCCGCTCAGCTGCCTGAACGAGAACTTCTCTCCTCCACGCAAGAGGCACACATTGTAGTCCTCGTCTAGCTCGACCCGATCAAAGTCTATCCCGAACTGGGACATCACCTCATTCACGTAGTGCTCTAGAACCGGTCTCGTAGCGTCTCTCAAAGCCCTCTGAATGCCATCCTTACCGACAGCTTTTCTGACTTTTTCGAGTGCTGATATAAAACTCTCTAGTTTCTTTTTCTCTCTGGTTAAATTCCTAAGCTTAATTTCTCTATCTCTGAGTTCCTTGAGCCTGTACTCTAATGCCTCTAGCTTCCCTCTCAAATTTGATCGCTCCGTCAGAGTTCCCTGAAGCTCTTGCCTCAGCTTCACAACAAGCCCCTCTAGTTCTGAGTAGCGATCTTCATCAAACCCAAGGGCGTCTAACCGCTCCTCCACAACAGTCAGTCTCTCCTTCAGCTCTTCTATTCTCTCTAACTCGCGATCTCTGCTCATCTTTACTTCTTGGTACCGCCTTATCACGTCTTGCAGGGACCTAAGTTTCTCTCTAGCCTCTCTAGCTAGGCCAATACTCTCCTCAAGGTCTTCTACTATGGGCCCAAGTTCATTGAGCAGGCTGCTTCTTTTTTGCCTGAGCCCTTCTATTTCAGCGGTTAGCTCTGAGATCCGCCTTAACCTCATTTCTTCTTGGGACTGGAGTGTCGCAACCTGCCTCTCGGCCCAAGCCAGCTCCTCAATCTGAGCAGCTAAGTCCTTTACCTCGTCCTCTAGCCGCTTTCTCTCGGCTAGTAGGCTTTCGGCTTGCCTGAGTTCAAATTCCAGATCCGCAACCCTCCTCTTCACATCCTCTAGCTCACGCTTGAGTTCTCCCCTCTTAGCGGCGAGAGTCGGGAGATCGATTTCAATAGCCAGCGATTCAAACTCACGGAGTGCAGACATTAGACTCTTCAACCTGTTAAGTTCTGAGGCGAGCCTAGCTAGCCTGGACTTGCTTTCAGAGATTAACTCGTCCAAGCGGTCTCTAACGAACTTAGAGCGCTCTGCGCTCAATTCTGACTGGCAAAGCGGGCAGGTGTTGGGCATAGATTGCAGGGCTTCCCTCATCTGAGTAGGGACCTTGAGTTTACCAGCCAGCTCTTTCACTTCCTCATTTATTGACGCGAGCTTAGCCTCCAAACCTCTGGCTTCCGCCAAGATTTCCATCGCCCTCTCGCAGAGGTCGTCTACGTCTCTCAGCTCAAGCTCGGGTGGAGACTTGCTCAAAAGATGCTCCAGGGTAGACTCGAGCGAGGCTAGTCTCTTCTCAAGCTCGGCGCCGGTCTCCTTAAGTCGAGTGAGCAGAGCCCTCTTCTCCTCGATCCTAGCGAGTTCAGTGTTCACGCTGCTCAGCTGAGCGGATATCAGCGAGTACTCTTCTCTCACCATTCTCAAGGACTCAACCACCCTCCTAGCTTTCGCGAGCTCCTCCTGGGCTCTCCTCAGTTCTTCCAGCTCTCTGCTCAAGGATGAGAGAGATTCATTCAGCGAGTAGAGTTCTATGAGTTTGGGCTCTAGCTCAGCTAGCTTCTCGAGTTTGTCGACCTCCGAGAGTTCTGACTCAAGCCTCTCGATATCTGACTCAGTCTCCTTGAGCTTCAGCAGAGATTTCGTCAAGTCGTCTTTTAACCTCCTCTCGAGCTCCTTGAGCTTGATGTACTCGTCTCTCTTGACTTTCAGAGATTCTAACTCAGCCTCCTTGGCTGCGAGATCGATCTTCAGCTGATCTATCGCGGAATTCAATTCATCTAACTTGGCCTTGAGTTCGGTAGATCTCCGCATAAGCTCCTCTTTTGCCTCAACTTCCCTCCTTAGTGTTGAAATCTCACCAACCATCCTGTCTAACTTAGCCCTGAACTCTCTCAGCGCCTCTCCTAGATCTCTTTCTATTCTGTCAAACAGCTCTCCGCCGAGCAGTCGATTTATAGTCTCCTTTCTCTCCGCCGGTCTTTCACTCAGAAACCCGAGGATCTCCCCTTGTCTGACGTACATAGCTGTCACAAAGGTCTCAGGCCCTGTGCCAAGCACTCTCGCAAGCTCTCGGCTCACGTCCCTCTGGGAGGTCTGAAGGAGCTTCCATCCATCACTTAACTTGACGAACAGCCTCGCTTGAGGACCTGACTTATCCCTCCTCCTCCAAACCTTGTAGATCTTGCCCGCCTGCTTGAATTCTAGCTCCACTTCTAGGAACCCTGCGCCCCTCCTGATGAGATCCTCCATGAATCCTCTGAAGAGTTCTGGGAAGAGTGCATAAGCGATGCCTTCCAGCAGAGAGGTCTTCCCAGCTCCATTGCGACCTATTATGGCGTTCACACCGACATCAAAGGGGATCTCGGTCTCCTTGTGAGATCTGAAGTTCTTTAGCCTCACTCTCATTACCCTCAAGGCTTCCACCTCTGGTAAATTCTCTCCAGTTCTCTGGCGAGATCTCTACCGCCCTTCCCCTCTGTGTAGAGCCTGTAGATCTCGAGGGCCAACAGCCGAACCTTCTCGTCTGGGAGAAGGTCTTCGAATACCTCTTCTACGTTGACTATGGGCTTGGAGAGAACATCTTCCCTCTCTCCTCGCTCCAGCGAGCGGTACCGAACGAATACCCTCAGAACCCTCTCAGATAGAGCGTCTTGGAGGGCTCTCTGCAGGTTCTTGGCGGCTTCTGGGCCAAGCTTCCTCGACGCCAGCGATACCCTCACGACCGGAGGCTTTGACCAATTTCCCCTCAGCACCTCGGACTCTATCTTGGCTTGCAGATCCTCAAGTTCTCTTTCTGTATTCACTGTTCTCCTGTAGGTCAAGAACGGTCTAACAGACTTCAGGCTCACGGGAGATATGAGGGCCTCGTCGCCCTCAAGCTCTACGACGTAGAACCCCTTCCCATAGAGCGCCAGCTTGTCCGCTTCCCTCTCCTCTACGATCTCAGTAGATCCCGCGTAGGCCAGAGCCCTCCTCTGCCTCTGCTCGTTTGCGAAGTTCCTGTCGTGGACGTGCCCCATAGCGTAGTAGCTGAACGCAAGCCTGTCCAGAATACTCCTGCTGAGTTCCGACTTCTGAGGTGGCACCAGCGGGTGCACTGCCTGGTGTAGGATCGCGATGATTCCCTCCTTACCACGCTCTCTGGCCCTCTTTGCGACTCTCTCCAGGGCGGACTTCAGCGTGGCGGCCTCCTGGCGGGGAGTGTAGGGGAGGCCGACGATGACTAACCCATCAACGAGCTCAAGGGGCCGAGAGTACCTCAGGTTCACGAAGGATCCCGCCATTGCCTCTTCAAAGAGAGGCAGGGGCGAGGCCCTCCCACCCCCGGGGAGGGGACCTAAATCGTGATTCCCGGCCACGGCGTATATTCGAATGCCAGCCTCGACGATCCTCCTGAGCCCTACAAACGCCGACACAAGCGTGGTGGGCGAAGGTCTGTAGGAGTCGAAGAGGTCTCCCGAGAAAGCCACGAACTCAGGGTTGGCTGCCACGATTCTGTCAACGGCCTCGTTAAATGCGTCTAGGAAGTCTCTCTCCCGCTCCTCTAAGCCATACTGCCTCCTGCCGAGGTGGGAGTCTGCCATGTGAACGAACCTAACCAAGTCCCCTCACCCCACCAGCTCGTCATACCCTCCTCCATCCTGATGAGCCCGCCGACTGCTGGCAGCCCTCGCCCACTCCTCAGTGGCCCTGAGGCTCTCCCCACCCCTCTTCCCGCCGAAGAGGTCGACCTTCACTATGGCTGGCAGCCGGACCATAGGCCCCACTATAACAGCCTCGCCAACGTTCAAGGATGGTAGGTAACTGACCAGGTCCTCGCTTAGGAACTCCGTGGCTCTCCTCACGTAGGCCTGATCCTCAGGCTCAACGACCTTGAGTATTATCTTGTTGACCATCTGGGAGAGGACGTCCGGATCGAGCCTCTTGGGTCTCTGGCTTACCAGCGTGAGCCCTATGCCGAACTTCCTCCCTTCCCTAGCTACTCTTGACGCGGCATGCCTAGTGTAGGTATCTCTGTCGTTGGGTATGAGTATGTGGGCCTCTTCGAGCACCACCATGACCGGCAGGGGTGGCGCGTCTTCGGGCGGCTGTTCACCAGACCTCCTGGCCGATATCGCCTCTTTTGCCTTGGCAAGTAGGGTGGTCAGCGTGTGCCCGACTAGGACGTCTGCCGCATCCTCGCCCAGCGGCCCCATGTCCACTACTACGGCTCTGCCATTCTCCAGCGTGGAGATTATCTCAGGCGCGGTAGCAGAGAGGAGCTGCCTCTTACTCTCCTTCAAGTGGGTGAGCCTCGATATCAAGCCATAGAGGCTGTTCTTTGCGTCCCTGTCCACGACGAGGCTGATCCCTCCTCCTAATGGCACCGCGCTTCCTACCACCTCGCCGGACTCGATAGCATCTTTCACGACTTCAGCTATTGCTATCATTCCATCTAAGACGTTCCCAGGCTCGGGATCCTCTATGCCAGCTTCCCTGATAATGCTATCAAGTAGATCTTTTCCTCTCAGAGCCCATGCAGCCCGCCACAGCCTACGGAGATAGATGTACTGCCTGGCCGCTTTCTCGTAGCTTATCCCCAAGAGGTAAGAGAACTCTCCAAGGCTCAGGGAGTTCACATTGATCTTCGGATCAAGTGTGACTACCTCGCCCCTAGCCCCAAGGCTCAAGGTCATTCCGCTGTACTCGGAGTGGAGGTCAAACAGCAGGACGACCCCGTTAAGCTCCAAGAGCTTCTCAACGATGACGGCCACCGTGTTGGACTTCCCAGCTCCCGTGACTGCTAGCACCGCCAAGTGCCTAGAGATCATCTCGTTGGGGTCTAGCACAACCTTGACATCCTCTCTAGTGAGGAGGCTGCCTATCGCTACTCCGGGACAGCTGGGAGAAAAGACCGCTCGCAGAGATTGAGCTGGGGCTTTGTAGACCCCCGCGCCGCTTGGGGGCGGGGTCCTAGGTAGCACGAGCCTGACCCCATTGGGCCCCTCCTCGACCCTGCCGAGGAGCTTGACCTTGGCCCTCGCCCACTGCCTAGGCTCCCCGACGAGTTCGATTATTCGGTCGGCCTCTGAAGCCGAGAGCAGGCTCCTGCCAGAGAGTTCCCTGCTGCCCCTCTCAACGTGCGTTATCATTCCTAGGATCCAAGAGCCGCCCTCGTGGACGACGGCGACGTAATCTCCCACCTCAGGCGTCACGCTCTCTTCTGCGACGAACTCAACCTGCACAGGGGTGGTAACCTCGACTACGGTTCCCAGCCTATCCGACGGCTTCAGGCTCACTCTCCCAGCGCCTCCCTCCCAGTCATTTCTGGCAGGAAGCCTATCGCCCTTAGGCCAGCCTCCAGATCCGCCCTCCCAATCTTCGCTAACTCGTGCGCCCTTCTCAGCGGATAGGGATAACCCCAAACGGAAATCCCAGCGAGCGTCTCGAGGAGGTCCTCAATCTCACCTTGCGTAGGTGTGCCTATCAGCTCTATCCTCAGCGGAGCCGCACCATCGGCCAGCCTAGCGTACAGCGTGGTGAGCACTATGTTACCTTCCACATCTTCGCCGAGGAGCCTAGAGGCCGCTCTCAAGATATAACCGCTCACGGGCACATCTTGAATCCTCGGCTTCGTGTATCCCGGCCCCCTAGTAAACCTCTGGACGAGCGCTATATCTGGCCTCATTGATTGGAAGTGCGACCTCGCCGAGGATCTCTTGGCCACGCTCACGAGGGTGATCCCAGACGCCTTGGCCGCAGATATCAACGCTGTGATTGAGACGCCCTGCTCTAGCCTCTCCATGGCGGAGACTGCCAAGAGGGGCTTCCTGTACTCGCCCTCATCTTCCTCTCCAACTACCCTGTACGCAGCTTCCTCCACTTCCTTCTGAACCGCTGGCGAGGCCGTCACCACTCTGAGGATGGAGTGCAGGGGAATTCCACGCATGATCTTCTCGAACTCCCTGAGTATATCCTCCCTCTCATCATCATCCAAGCCAGCGTATCTACCTGGTACAACCGCCTTGAAAACAGGCTCAGCGATTAGATTTGCCTCGATAGAGCCATCTAGGAGTATCAGACGGGCTCGCCCC
>DRBY01000031.1 GCA_011042755.1 Thermoproteota archaeon
ACCTCTTCCCACCGGTAGGAAACGTCGCCTCCAGCAACAAGTTCTGGCTCTTCATGAACATCGGCAAGGGACACGCGCTTCGCGAGCTCTATCTGCGCCTTGCGCATCTTCTGCAGGATGGGCCTCGTTGGAAGCTCTTCTGCCCCTACCAGTATGGAGCTGAGTCCTGCGACCCTTCCTCCTACGACGTGAACGCCCTCCTCCTTGAGTAGGTCGGCGGCCCCCTGCTGAACCTCTCCAGTCCTCGACACGACTCTGTGCCATGGGGCGCCCACAGCTAGCCCTACCCTCCTCACCACCTCGGCGACCGCTCTGGCGGCGCGGAAATCTCCCAAGGCTCTCGCTATCTCCCCGTAGGTCGTCACGTGCCCCGCTGGGATGGATTCAACCGCCGCAATTATCTCGGAGTACACCAAGCCGGGTCTGCGCAATTCAGAAGCCAGGCCCTCCAGAATCCTATAAGGCTGCAGAGCGCGTCAGGCTGTGAAGAGAGATTTATCACTCACGAGAGTTCCGTTCACGCGTGAGAGTCAAGGTCCGCCTATTCGCGTCTTTCAGGGAGGCTGCGGGTCGTAGCGAAGTGGAGCTTGAGCTAGATGAGGGATGCGCCGTTCGAGATCTAATAACCCTCCTCTCTGAGGTTATTCCAGGACTGTCAGAGAAGTTTGACCGAGGAGATGCGTTGGTGGCCGTTAACGGAGCGTTCGCAAAGCCAGATAAGGTCTTAACCGACGGAGATGTAGTCGCCGTGTTTCCGCCGGTTTCTGGGGGTGGAGGAAAAGTCGGCCTGTTCTCCGAGCTGCCCAGCCTATCAGAGCTAATTGAAGCCGCCTCCCCACCTTCCGGAGAGGCTGGCGCCATCGCGATATTCCTCGGAGTGGTCAGGTCGAGCTCAGAGCAGGGCAGAGTGCTGAGGCTGGAGTATGAGGCTTACCAAGAGATGGCTCTGGCGGAGATGGAGAAGATAAGGCAAGAGGCGATTTCAAAGCCGGGCGTAAAGGAGGTGGTGATCTATCACGTGCTAGGCGCCAGGAGGCCAGGAGATACCGTCATGATGGTGGCTGTAGCGTCTGAACACAGGGCCGAGGCATTCGAGACCCTCGCTTGGGTTGTAAACAGCGTTAAGAATAGGGTGCCGATATGGAAGAAGGAGGTGACCGAGCGAGGGAGCCGCTGGATCGAGGAGGGCCGTCCAGAGATCTGAGCCTCATTTTTATCCAATTTATCAGAGAGTCTCAGTCGACCGAACTTGGCTGTGGTCGACCCCTTCGACAGGCCTGTTACGAGGGTGAGGATATCGGTAACCTCAGCCTGCAACTTCTCCTGCTTCTACTGCCACAGGGAGGGGTTCCTGCCCAATTCCAGCTCAGAGATGAGGCCAGAGGAGATAGAGCGCATCGTCAGGGTTATGGCTAGCCTCGGAGTGAGCAGAGTGAAGCTCACTGGAGGCGAGCCTACCGTAAGGCCAGATATTGTTGAAATTGTTGGCAGATTAGCCTCAATAAGTGAGATAATCGATCTGAGCATGGTTACAAACGGCTCCAGGCTCGCTAAACTGGCCTCAGAGCTAAAAGAGGCCGGTCTGGATAGGATCAACGTGAGTCTGCCGAGCCTCAGGCCGGATCGCTTCGCGCATATAACGGGCGTGAGCCTCCTCTCGGAAGTAGTCAGCGGAATAGAGGCCGCGGCCTCCGCCGAGTTCTCTCAGCTGAAGATAAACAGAGTGATCTTGAGGGGGATCAATCAGGATGAGACCGAGGAGCTGATCGAGCTGGCTAGGGACCTCGGCGCCATGGTTCAGCTGATCCAGCTGGAGGATGCCGACCCCGAGTCTCCCCTCCTGAAGGCATACGGCTTCGGCTTGCAGGACTTGATAGGCCTCGTTAAGGAGTTGGGTGGGAAGCTCGTCTCTATCAGAGATGATATGCAGAACAGGCTCGTTTTTGACGTGAGGGGAGTCAAGGTGGAGGTAGTCGGGCCCATGGGGAACCCAGATTTCTGCGCTAGGTGCACTAGGATACGGATAACCAGCGACGGGAGATTTAAGCCCTGCCTGTTCCTTGAGGAGAATACCGTAGACTTCCTCCGAGCCATGAGGGCGGGGGCCGACAACGATACCCTCAAAGCGCTGTACCTCAGGGCGATATCGCTGAGGAAGCCGTACTTCGGCTGGATAATTCGGGTTGATGAGGGGGTGAGCGAAGTTGGACATTAAGATGGTGGATATCAGCGAGAAGAGAGAAGTTCTCCGAGTGGCGAGGGCCAGGGGCTTCATTAAGCTGACTGAAGAGAGCTGCAGGCGAATAAGGGAGGGCGAGGTGGAGAAGGGAGACGTGTTTTCTGTGGCTAAGGTCGCCGCCATAATGGCCGTCAAGAGGACCCCAGAGCTTATTCCTCTGTGCCACCCGATACCCATCACCAAGGTCGACGTGGACATGCGGGTCGTCGAGGGAGGGGTTGAGGCCGTAGTGGAGGTCAGATCCGTTGGAAAGACCGGGGTGGAGATGGAGGCCCTGACTGGAGTTAGCGCGGCCCTCTTGGCAGTGTGGGACATGGTGAAGAAGTACGAGAAAGACGAGAGAGGCCAGTATCCTCACACTAGGATTGAGAGCATCACAGTTGAGGCTAAGGAGAAGATACCCCTTTAGGGGGCAATCAGGCCTGCTCTTTGGCCCTCTCCTTAGACTTCACGAGCTTGAGCCCCTTTGAGGTTATGTAGACCCTGCCTCCGGCTCCCTGCTTTCTTACCCTTATGTAACCCTTCCTCACGAGGTACTTGAGGACGAAGTCTCTGTACTCCCTCTTGGGGATCAGCTCGCTAGCGGGAATCCCTTTCTCTCCCGCTTCGGCGACTTCTCTTAGCATACGGATGTGAGATTCGAGCAACATGCCCTATCACGGTGTTATTCCTTTCCCAGCAATTAAAACGTAACTGAAGTTATGCGATCATGCTACGAGGGGCCAGCGATCCTCACGCTCCTGACCCGTATGGATGGAGTTACTACGGTTCCCACTCGCCTGACATCATCTCCTACAGCGTCTATTCCCTTGAGGAAGTCTAGCAGGTGCAGCCCGAAGCTTGCCTCTTTTATTCCGGCCTTTATTTCTCCGTTCTCGACTAGGAAGCCCATGTAGACCATTCCGCTGAACTCTCCGTTCGCTAGATTGGGTCGATCCATAGTGAGCTTGAGGAGGACTCCTCTCTTAACTTCTAGAAGATCATCTCGACTCAGCCTGAGGCGGTCAGCTTCTAGGACGATGTTGTGAGAGCCCACGCTCGGAGGAGAGTTGTATGACCTAGAGGCATTTCCTGTTGTTTCGACGCCCATCTTGCCGGCAGTGTAGAAGTTGTGGATGTAGTTGACCAGTCGTCCCTCGCTTATTATCGGAGTTCTCTGCGTGGGAACTCCCTCACCATCGAAGCCAGCGCTGCCCTCTCCTTCTGGTAGCGTTCCATCGTCTATTAGTGTGATCTCCCCTCTGGCAATAGTCTCTCCAAGCTTCCCGGTCAGGAAGCTCCTGCCATATATCACGTTCTCGGCGTTGGCCGCCGACGACACTAAGAATCCGAGGAAGGCGTTCGCTGTAAGAGGATCTATTATTAGAGCGTACTGGCCTGTCTCGGCCCTGACGGCATCTAGGAGCATGGAGGCGAGTTCTCCGGCCTGTGAGCCAACCCACTCCGGATCTATCTCCCTCAGAAACCTCCCGGAGTTCTGCTCGTATCCAGAGCTTGACTTATCCCCGTCCCTGCCGGCCACGAAGGAGTAGAGTGAGCAAGATGTCCTGTCCTCCGCTACGGAAATTCCGTTCGAGTTTACTACGGCCACCGTGTAGTGCGAGGCGCTCATCGCTCCAGACACTGAGACCACTCCTCTCTTAGAGGACGCGGCCTCCACCATCACTTTGAGGTACTCCACTACGTCGCTCACATCCAGCTCAGCCACCTTCTTGTCGAAGAGACCCGGAACATGGCTGGGTTTCGAGGGGCTTGGGAGCACTTTTATGTCTGGATCTGGCTTGCTCGACTTCGCGTTCTTTACCGAACTCACTGCGGATTCGCTCGCTCTACCCAAGCTGACGGAGTAAGCAAAGCCCACCTTATGTCCCACAATCGATCTGACTCCTATACCCTCCACAACCTCAGTCTTAGCCGTCTTGATTTCGCCCTTCTCGACCTCTACCACGATGGTTCTGCCAGATATTAGGTAGGCCTCCGCCTCCTCCGCATCCTCAGATAGGGCTCTCTTGACAGAGGACTCACCAACAGACAGCAGGCGTTCCGACATCTTACCTCATCCCTCCGAAGACGACTCTATCCACTAGCACGTGAGGCGAGCCTGTAGTGACCGGAACCCACTGACCGAATTTACCGCAAACGCCGGGATCGTAAACGAGGTCTCTACCCACGGCCGATATGTTGTGGAGAATCTCTAGAATCGTTCCGGTGATGGCGACCTCTCTGAGCCTCTCAACAAGTTCTCCGTTCTTTATCAGCCACCCTCCCTCGGCCTTGAAGACGAACTCTCCCTTTGCTGGGTCAGTGTAGCCGTAGAGGCTGCCTTCCGCGTATATTCCCTCCTTCACCTCTGAGAGCATCTCCTCGAGTGTCCAGTCCCCCGGCTCAATGAACGTATTGCTCATTCTCACCATCGGCGGATACGAGTAGTCAGTCGCTCTGCCATTTCCAGTCGGAGAGACGCCCATTCGAGACGATGTCTCTAGATTGTGCATGAAAGAGTTCAGCGTCCCCTCCTTAACTAGGTACTTCTTCTTGGCAGGAGATCCCTCCGAGTCGTAAGCGTAGGACCCATAGAGGCCAGGTATCGTAGGATCGTCTACTACGTTGACTATCTCCCTGCCTACTCTGGTTCCTATCTTGCCCTCGAGGACGCTCATCTTGGCGAGCACTTCGTCTGCCTCGCAGGCGTGTCCGAAGGCCTCGTGTATGAACACGCCAGCCAGCTTTGGATCCAGTATCGCCCTGAATGGGCCCGCTGGGGCCGACTTGGCCGAGAGGAACTCTACCGCCCTAGACGCTGCTGCCTCGCCGATGCCCAGAGCGTGCTCGGTCTCCACAACCTCAAACCCGCCAAGCCCACCCACGCTCTCAAAGGCCCGCTCGATTATCCCCGCTTCGTGAGCAAACACCTGGACGGCCGCCCTTGTCCTCACAACCTCCTGCCTAACCCTCGTTCCAAAGCTGTTTACGACCTCCTCTTGGGAGTGCGTGTCGGCGTAGGCCACGTTGACGTTCTTCACTCGCGGGTCGACTCTCTTCGCAGAGTCGTTTAACTCAAGGGCGAACCTGATCTTCTCTTCTACATCTACCTCCGACGGGTCTCTACGAACTCGCGCCAACCAAGAGCCCTGATGGGAGGGAGCTTCTAGCCTGAACTTCTCCGACTTCATCTGAGCTGACGCTTTGGCTAAGCGAACGGCCTCCTCTAAGGCCCTCTTGACGGCGTCTGCATCTCCGCCGTGCACTGTGGCGAATCCCCAGGCGCCCCCAACCAACGCCCTTATCCCAACGCCCTCTACGATTCCCGTGTTGAGTTCTCTAATCACCCCATCGACCACAAAGAGCCTGTTGATGGAATTCTTCTGCTGCCGAATCTCGACGAACTCTGCCCCAAGGTCCAGGGCTCTCTCCACGAGTTTCTCCAAATCGAACATCCTGAGTCGGCAGCAGAAGGGCGGATAAAATTTTGGTGAGGTGAGGGGAGGCTACCTCACGACCTCCTCGACATCCCTCCACCACTGCTTCTTCGTGCCCGTCTTGGCCCTCTTCATCCACTTCTTACTCTTCGGCTCCTGCTCTATCATCTCGAGGAGCTTGTCCACCTTCTTAACCACAGCCTCCTTCTCCTCAGGCTTGAGCCTACCCTCCTGGACCATCTGCTCGGCGTACCTCTTCACGAGGTTCAGGTTCTGCGTAGCGTCGTACCAGAAGCCCCAGTCCTCGGCTAGGAGCTTGGCTATGTACTTGCCGTTTATCTTCCCATCGCCCTCCTCCTCGGTTATCTCATGCGTCAGGAAGAGGACTATTAGGTCGACGAGATCCTTTGGATTTATCTCGTGGATCTGCAGCTTCTCCAGTACTACATCCGTTGGAGAGATGGCGGGAAAGCTCAGCTCCAATCTCCCCTGACCGGGCTTCTCGCCGAACGGGACGTCGTGGCTGAACTCAAGCTTGTTGAAGAAGACATCGACATGGTACTTCCCCTGCGGATGGTAGTAGATCAGCCTCTTATCTCCAAAGAGCGCGTTGATCATTCTGTCTGGCAAGAACTTGAGTTCCTTCTCAAAGAACTCCTTGATCTGCTTCTTCTGCTTCTTGTAGGCCATCAGGTCCAGGTCGGTGAACATCGGCACGCCGGCGCCAAACCTGGTCTTGTGGATCTCCATGGCCCTCGGGTTGTCCTGTGTGTGGATGTAGACCGCCATGGCCCCGAGGATCCTGATGATTATGCCCTTGTCCTGAGCTCTCTTGACTATTTCGACGCACTCCTTTACGAACTGCTCAGGGTCTAGCTCGACGAAGTGAATGCCCTCGTGCTCGCCCGCCACGGGAAACTCCTCACCCCTCGATCTTCCACCAGTTCTTGAGACCCTCCTCGGTGAACTCGACGACAAACCCTCTGAGGATGCCTTCGCTGTACTCGCTCCCGGGGTTGAGCACCACGGTTCTGCCTATCTTGTCGCTAGCGTAGCTCTCGTGTATGTGGCCGTGTAGCCCCAGTATAGGCTGGTACTTCTCGATGACCTCCCTGACGGACTTGGAGCCAACGTGCACCAGCACGGGCTTCCCGCCTATGTAGACGGGCTTCAGATCCTTCGTGAGCTTGGGGGCCAGGTCCAGCTTCGTGTTGTAGGGCGGGCAGTGGAAGTTGAAGATTATCTTGTCGAAGTTCGTGTAGCCCTTATCCATAGCCCACTTTATCTTCTTCTCCAGCATCTTCTTCAGCTTCGGCTCCGGGGCCTCCCTAGGAGTGTTCCAAGGCGTCGGATTCACGTACTCGTGGCTTATGATGGCGTAGCCCAAGGGAACCTCGACGACCTTGTCGAGCGGGTAGATTATGCCCCTATCCTCGTACTCCTTTATGACCTCGTCTATGTACTGCTCGTCGTCGTTTCCAGGCATGACTATGGGCAGCACCTGGTTCAGGTCGAGCTTCTCTAAGATCAGGTCGAGCCACTTCTTCATTCTCTCCTTCATCAGCCGCTCGAAGAGCTTCGCCTGCTTATTGGGGTCGGCGGCTATCTCCTGTATCTCCTCGGGCGTCGCGACGATGTAGTAGTAGCTCAGCCCCTCGATGAAGTCGAGGAGCTTCTGCAGCTCCTCCTCGGTGGTCGCCTTCTTCTTCTGGCCGAGGACCTCGGCCTCGTAGTGGTCCCCGTAGTCGTATACGGGGACTATGGCCTTCCCAGTCAGGTCGCCTGCGAAGATTAGCACGTCTGCCTTGTAAACCTTAACCGCGCTCAACCACTTCCTCCACACCACAGTGTTCCCGTGGGTATCCGCTGAGAAGAATATCCTGAAGCTCAACCGGATCACCTCTAAGGCAACGCCAGTTCATCTAAGAAATTGTAACCAAATAAAATTGAGCCTGCTGGAAGGAGAAAGCTGTAAGATGGACTTTCCTCTTGCGGTAGACATGTAAGGCAAGTAAAAAGAGGAGGGGAGGGACGAGAAAGACGCTCACGCGGGCGGAATCTCCGTGTAGATGGTTCTGACGTCTATGCCGCGCCTCTGGTTGTAGGCCAGGAAGCCCATGAAGATGAAGGCGCCAAGGCCCATCCAGAAGGCCTGGTGGATTGGTATCATCAGCCTGAACGCACCGAAGTAGTAGAAGATCTCGTGGGTGGCCACGAAGAAGAAGAAGAAGTTCACCGCGAAGCAGTAGGCGCCGAGTATGCTGAGCACGGGTACGCCTCCGATCTCCCACTTGTACGGAGCCTTCTCGTAGAGGTCAGACCT
>DRBY01000111.1 GCA_011042755.1 Thermoproteota archaeon
ACCCCCGCTATCGCTTTCCCCACGTGTCTCGCCTCTCCCTCTATGTAGGAGCCTAGGTTCACAACGTTCAAGCCGCTCTCCCTGAGAACCCTCTCAGCCTCCGAAACGGCGAGTGAGTTGGATGCCACCAGCATGTTGTGGACGCCGTCAAACACGGGATCTCCGGGTTTGGGCGTCTCGGGGATCTCCCCTCTCAGACCCCTCCTCAGAACCTCGACGACAGAGGCCGGCATCTTGGACACGATGTCGTACTTCTCCAGCACCTCCCACGCGTCTTGGAATGTGGTTGGATCGGGCGAGGTTGGGCCCGAGGCTATCGAGTCGACGGGGTCACCCACTATGTCGGACACTATCAGCCCTACCACCTCGGCTGGCCTGGCGGCTCTAGCCAGCTGCCCTCCCTTCACTCGTGAGATGTGCTTCCTAACGGCATTGATCTCTTGTATGCTGGCTCCAGACTTGATGAGCACGTCGTTTGCCTTCTTTAGGTCTTCCAGCGATATCCCAGGCTGAGGGAGCTCCATCAGAGCCGATCCGCCGCCTGAGATCAACGCGAAGACCGTGTCTCCCTCACCCGCCCTCTCGGCGAGTTCCAATATCCTGCGAGTCCCCTCTATAGTTCCCTCGTCTGGGATAGGGTGTCCCGCAGGGTGGATCGCTATTCTGGTTGTGTTGAAGATCTCCTCAGTCCCGCGCAGCACGTTGACGGCCCCTCTTGTTATTCTGCCTCCCAGCAGATCCTCAATAGCTTCGGCCATCCTGCCCGTAGCCTTGCCGGCGCCGACCACATACACTCGCCCAGTTAGCCGAACATCTGTCCCTCCTATCTCCGCAGAGTTCTCACTTAGCCTGATCGACCTCTTGACCGCAACCCTCGGGTCCGCGGACCTAACTCCAGCCTCGGCCGCCAGCAGGGCCAGCTCCCTCGCACGCCTGTCTTCTTCGAATTCACAGTGGCTCAGGAGCTCGTCTAAATTCCTGATTAATCTGCTTACGCCTCCCAAACCCCTCTCCTCCCTACCTCCTCAAGCTCATCGCTCAGCCGCACGTGACCAAACTCTATCGCGTGGGGGACTCCATAATACTTCGTCTTAACCCTCGCAAACCAAGAGTTGAAGTCTATTTCCTCGAGAATCCCCACAGCCGAGCAGAACCCTCTGTCGTCCAGTAACCCCACGTAGAGCCCCCTGAGGCTATCCCCAGTCGTGTAGCGCACCTCCTTCCCCGTGAGCTCTTGCACAGTCTTGAGCACCTTAGGGTCTGGCCTCCCCTCGCAGACTAGCACAATCTGATCCGGCGACTCCTCAACGTGGAGGAGGTTGCATCCGAGGGCCCTCCCCATCGGCTCTATCAGATCCGGCTTCCTCTCACCAGATCCCAGCGAGGTGCTGAGCAGCCTGACCTCCTTAAGGTCGTAGGAGACGACTGCCGCGCCCTCTAGGTACCTAGCGTACGCCGCCCTCCTGCTGAACCGTCTGAGCGATCTGTATTTCTCGGACGCGTATTCCGGGGATCTTATCCTCCTCAGCTTCGCGTCGGGGGGTACTAGCCCCACCAGGTGGCTGGCCTCTCCGTCGCGCTCGATGAGGATCACGTGAGTTGGCCTAACGGCTAGAAGCTTGAATCTCTTCAATGCTCTCGCGACTCCGCCGTGAATAAGGCCGGTCGTGTTAACTAGGATGACGTCTGCCCCGAGGCTCTTAGCCAGCTGTGTCAGGCGGAGTGTGCCCACGACCATTGGCAGGAGGTGGCCGTGCGGCGAGATGTCCCCGACGAAAAATAGGCCTGCTGGCTCCACCAGCTTTGGGTGGAGTATCGGCTCCTCGAAGACGGCCAGCCCTATTGTTCCAGGCGGTCCCACGTCGGACTGCCCGACGTCTGCATCCACTATCCCGACGCGGAGCCCTCTCAGAGCGAGCCTGTTTGCGACAAAGGTAGTGAACCCGCTCTTTCCGACATCTACTCCTCCCAGAACTGCGAGAACATCTCCTGCAGACGCCTCAGAGGCTGCCTGTTCCCACTCCTCGGGGACTATTCCCTTCAGAATCTTGAGTGGCTGAGGAGCCTTCACCCCGAGGCGAGAGGGGCTCAGGGCTCTCACCAGGACGGGGACATCGCTCTCCAGTACCTTGAAGTGGTCCGCAGGAGCCCCCCAGATCTCAACCTCGCCCTCCACGACGACAACTTCAATGGGGCCGTAGGAGACGAACCCCTCCCCCTCGTTGAGGCTTAGGATCTCTCCCCCCTCTCGGCTCGAGGTCATCCCATCGACGGAGGCCGCAAATCATTAAGGAGTTTCTCAGAATATCGGAGCTGGGGGATGAAAACACGGCGGAGATAGTCGTGATCATATCTCTAGAAGACCCCAAAGCCGTCGATCGAGCGGCGAGCCGCGTTCAGGACGCCTTGACTGATGTCGGCGGCCCTGCTCCCAAGGTTGATGTGAGAGAGGGTAGACCTGATGTGGTCGTTAGAGTGCCGGTGGATCTGATAGATGCGAGCGCCCCGGCGACGCACCTAGCTCAGATTCTGAAGGAGGCCGTGAGGTCTATCCCCAGTGAGTGTCAAGTCTCCTCCATTGAGATTCCTCCAGACGTGTTCGTGGGCCCAAAGGTCGGGCTCCAGGGAATAAGAAAGCTGACGGGCACTAGGGGTCCTCTCCTGGGCGTCGTGATCCGCAGCGAGAGCAGTGAGCCCTTCGACCAAGCGAAGAGGTTCTACGAGCTGGCCGTCGCTGGAGCGGACATGGGGGTTGAGACTCCCTTCCTCCTCGATCAGCAGTTCTCACCCCTCTCGGCGAGGGTCTCACACGCAGCTGACATGATAGACAGGGTCAGGGAGGAAGTCGGCAGGCGCGTCATCTACGCGGTCTCGGTGGATACGAAGTCGGACGCTCTCATGGGTCTGGTTGAGTCTGCGGCAGATGCGGAAATACCTTGCGTGGCCCTAGGTTCGCCGACCATCGAATCTGTTGAGGCCATCGCCCGCTCAGAGTACAAGGTGGCCATCTACGTGAGGGGAGGAGCCGTGGATCCTGGACTCTCCTGGATGTCGCCCGAGGCCGCTGCCACGCTCTTGAGGCTCGCCGGCGCGGACATCGTCGAGAGGCCGTCGGCTGGCTGGAAGCTTAAGAAGGACGAGATAAGCTCAATAAACTCCTCTCTGCTAGAGAAGCTGGCGGAGGGGGTAAGGAAGTCTCTCCCAGCCGCCGTCGGCGCGGTTCACCCGGGTTCGGTAGAGACAAACGTCATGCTGTTCGGGACTGACCAGGTCTTGATGTTCGACGAGAGCATCTATGGACACCCCTGGGGGTGCAGGTCAGGCGTGATGGCCGCGAGGGCAGCTCTAGACGCGGCCCTCAGGGGGGAGGGGTTCTTCGAAGCGGTGGAAGGGAGCGAGGAGCTGAAGCTGGCGGCAGACAGGTGGGGGTACCTCTCCCCAGACGAGGTATCCTGACTCAGTACTGGGTTACGTGAGCGGGGCCAGGAATCCCCATCAGGAAGTCAGGCAGGTTGGCCCTCGTGAACCATCCGAACTCTTCCCTGAGGATCATCAGCGCTCCCTGCGGGGGTATCACTCCGCGCTCCGTGATGATTATGTCGATGTACTCTGGGGGCGTCACGTCGAACGCGGGGTTCCTGACTCTGACGTTAGGGTGCTGCCCGAGGTACTCTTTGTCCACGACTTCTGTGGGGTCTCTCTCCTCTATCTTTATCAGCGAGCCCAGCATGGTCTCGGGCGAGAACTTGTAGGTCTCGGCGGCCACGAAGAAGTTCACTCGAGCCTCGTGCGCGGCCAGCGCTATGGCTGAAGTCCCAATCTTGTTCACCACAGCGCCGTTGGCGGCCACGGCGTCGGCGCCAACGATCACGGCGTCCATGGACTCCATGAAGTACCGCGCGGCCGAGTCCACGATCATCGTCACGGGAATGCCGGCGTCGGCTAGGAGAGCCGCGGTTATCCTCCCCTGGAACCTAGGCCTGGTCTCGGTCGAGAAGACTTCGAATCTCTTGCCCTGCTCCCAAGCTTTTAGCAAGACGCTAACCGCCGCCGTGCTGTGGCAGTGAGTCATCACCCGATCTCCATCTCTGATCCTCCTGGCGCCGAACTCCGCGATCCTCTCGATAGCCGTCTTCGAGTTCTCGATGAAGTCCTCTGCCGAGGTCTTAATGATCTCGCGCAGCTCGTTAACGTCGGCTCCCTTATCGTATGCGTCCAGGGCTCTCACGACGACGAATCTGATCGCGTTGGGAAGCGACACGGCCGTCGGCCGCGTGCTGACAAGAATCCTAGCAGCCTCCAGCAGCGCGTCCTTTAGCTCGTCTCTGTTGCTCGTCTCGTATTTCTCGGCCACGAGAGCCAGACCGCTGGCCGCAGCCCGCGCGATCCTCCCTGCGCCTCTAATTCTCATAGTACGAATGTCACCTGCTATCCGAAAGATCTCCTCCGGCAGCCTCAACGTTTAACACCCAACCTTAATTCTGCTCAGTCCACGGTAATAAATCGAATCTAACGAGGGCGGGGGGTGCCCATTTGCCTCCCGACGTGCTCGTCGGATGCTGTGGATTCTCCGTGTCGAGAAAGAGGTACTTTGAATCCCTGAATTCAGTCGAGATCCAGAGGACCTTCTACAAGCTGCCTCGAGAATCCACGGCAGAGAAGTGGAGGAGAGAAGCCCCTCCAGGATTTACCTACACACTAAAGGCCTGGGCGGCGCTCACGCACAGCCCAGGCAGCATCGTCTGGAGGAAGAGCGGCATATCCTGCGAGGGATGCGGGGACCTGAAGCCAACTGAGGCAAACTTCAGAGCCTGGGGTATGGTGCTCAAGATAGCTAGGGCGCTCGAGGCCACATTCGTCGTCTTCCAGTCGCCCCCCTCGTTCTCGAGAACGGAAGAGAGAGTCTCAGACCTGAGGGACTTCTTCTCCTCCCTAGAGAGGGACGGTCTGAGGCTTGGGTGGGAGCCGAGACACGAGAGTTGGTGGGCCGACAGGGAGTCCTTGGCCAGCCTCATGGATGAACTTGATCTCACTCACGTCGTTGACCCTACTGTCGGAGAGCCCCTTGACTCGGGCCCCGTCGCCTACTTCAGACTCCACGGGAGGTGGGAGCGCGGGAGAATAATCTACAACCACCAGTACAGCGAAGAAGAGCTCTCGAATATACTGAGGGCGGTAGAGAGGGAGCTTGAGAGAAGGGAGAGGGCCTACGTGATGTTCAACAACGGCAGGTTCATGTTCGACGACGCGTTGAGGTTCCTGTCGATGTTGTCAAGTCAGTCGAAGTAGCGCCAGCCCTCCATGGACCTCCAGTCCCACACGGCATCCTCCGGGAGGAACAGCCCATAGACCACTGCTCCTCTCCAGACGGAGAACTGGGGCTCTGACACCATTTTGGGCTTGGTGTCGATCCCGAGATCCCTCAACATCTTGGAGAGCTTGGTCGGGCTGTCGGCGGCCACATCCTCGAGCCCAGCAGGAACCGTCCAGTTGAACGCCCCACCCGAGAGTATTATGCTCCGCAGGAGCGTGGACTGAATCTCGACGGGCGTCATTGATACGGCCATTCTTATTGCCTCGGCCAGGGAGGTTCTGCCAGAAATCACCCTGCCCCCAACGATCGTGTCCTTGGGCGCCGGGAACCCTCTGGTGTAGTAGCTGTCGAAGAGCTCGTGCGCCGGGTTGAAGTAGAACTCTCCGATCAGGAACCTCTGCCACGCCTTGTCCCCCATGTCCACCTCCACGGTGGTCCCAGGTAGGGTGAACTTGGAGGTTAGCGCCCCCGGGTGCTCCTTCGCCCAGCTTATCGCTCTATCCAGGTCAAGGGGAACCAAACCAGCCATCTCCTTGAATATCCTGACGAACTTATCCTCCCTAGCCAGGTCTGGATAGCCCAGGTCCTTGAGTATCTGCCTAGCGATCGCATCTGAGTCCGATCCGCCTCTGTTGAGGGGGATCAAGGCAGACCGTATGACGTCCCTGCTTATGGGGGTGATCTGAGTGTTCCCGTGCCCGCCCTCCAACACCACGCAAGTTGTGGCTTTCTCGGCTATCGCCACGGCCAGAGGCTGGGGTATAATCGTCAGAGCTTTCACCAGCTTCTTCCCCTCTTCCGCGTTCAGCTCCCCGTAGATCTCAAACAACCTCTCATACATGTACGTGGGCGCCTGCGCCGCCAACGCCGCCACGACATAGAAGCCGTCGAAGGGGGCTCCAAGTGGGCTCTGCTCACCGGGGTAGTGCTTGTTGAGCGCGTACCGCGTCAGCTCCTTGACGACCTTCCAGCCCCTCTCGTCGTCCCGTGGCACGACACCGTTCCTCATCGGGTAGTACAGTCGCTCCAGATCCTCCCTAGATTCTAGGTAGTTCGCGACCTCGGGGCCGACCACGACCTCCTTGGGCTGTATCCCGCGTATCTCAGCAACCACCTTTGATATCTTGGGGAAGTAACCTCTGTTCTCCAGCATCTCAGGGTACTTCCCTATCCAGAGAGGCCCGAACTTGAAGAAAGAGGTCCCGTAGTCAACTCCGAAGACCGGTCTCGCCTCTGACAACTCACTCACCACCCAATAGCCTCTCTTAACAAGTCGACCCTTCTGAGGAGCCTCTCTAGTTCCTCGCGTGTGAGTAGAGCTCTTCGGTCAACTTTTCCGGTTTCTAAGTCCACTTCAACCCCCTCTCTCATCAGTATGTAGGCCTTGATCAGCTTTCCAAACGAATACCCTCCCAACGTCATGTCGGCTCTCACGACCCGGTGGCAGGGGACTATGAGGGGGTAGGGGTTCTTGGCCATGTAGCCCCCCACCACTCGCGGCGATGTGTTCAGCACCTTGGCCAGCATGCTGTACGTGATGACCCTCCCTCTGGGGATCCTGGAGACCACATCGAGGGCCCTCCTCATCCCGCGATCTCTTGGAGGAATTAGCTTGATCCTCTCAAGCGAGGCTGGCTCGCCCAGAAACAGCTTGTTTATCTCTGCCGCCACCCACTCGGACTCTAGTCCGCAGAATCTAGTCCTCTTCAGAGGGACCTTGCCCCAGGCCCTCTGGCACACCGCCTTGAGGAGGCCAAGAGCTCTCCTCTCGCTCTCGACCGGGATCGTGTTGCAAAGGAGCCTGCTCCCCTTGAACGCCATCGCTACGTAACCCTCAGACGCACTCTCTACGCAGACCTCGGCGTGGGACATATCCAGAGAACCTCGCTACAGTTGCGCCGAACCTTATTTAAGACGTGACGCTGCAAAAATCCAGATGAATCTTGTGAGAATAGACGGGAGCTACGGCGAGGGAGGAGGCTCTATCTTTAGGTACGCCCTCGCGCTCTCGGCGGTATCCCTCAAGCCGGTCGAGGTGTACAACATAAGGGCGAAGAGGAGCAAGCCTGGCCTGAGGCCTCAGCACCTGTCTGCGGCGAGACTCCTGGCGGAGATCACTTCCGCCACCGTGGAGGGCCTGGAAGTTGGCTCGACTAGGGTCAGGTTCATTCCGAGAGAGAGGCGCGGGGGCAGGTACAGGCTCAACGTAGGGACGGCTGGCAGCGTGAGCCTGGTTATTCAAGCCCTGCTCCCGGCGGCGCTGTTCGCAGACTCGACGGTTCAGGTGGAGCTGATCGGGGGGACTGACGTCCCCATGGCGCCTCCCATAGACTACATGAGGTACGTCTTTGCGAGGAACCTCTCTCTGATGGGAGCGAATGTGGAGATAGACCTGGAGAGGAGGGGGCACTACCCCAGGGGGGGCGGTAAGGTCAGGCTCACAGTCCACCCGCTGAACTCGCTCGCTCCGCTGAATGTGACGGGAAGGGGGGAAGTCAGGAAGATAGAGGGGATAGCACATGCAGTCAAACTGCCGAGGCACGTTGCCGAGAGGATCAGGTCTGCGGCGCTCGAGAGGCTGAGGGAATCTGGGCTCAACGCCAGCATAGAGTTGGACTGGTCGCCCAACTCGCACCTAGGGCCGGGAGCGGGGATAGCCC
>DRBY01000089.1 GCA_011042755.1 Thermoproteota archaeon
AGTGAGTATAGCCTACTCTGGCGATTTGAGGCTCCACGGAGAGGCCGGGAAGCTGACGCTCGACTTCGTGCGCGAGGCGTCGGAGTGGTCGCCGTGGGTCTTGATGCTCGAGGGAACGCGAGTGGCGCCAGAGTCCGATCCAGAAGCAGCGGCGGTCAGGCTGTTCGAGCAGGTGCTGGCCTTCAGGCTGAGGGACAGAACCCCGAAGAGAGTCGCCATGGAGGCAGACACCGAAGCCGGGGTATTGGAGACCCTGAAGGGGGTTCTCGACGACCATGCCGAGAACCTCGTCATGGTTGAGTCTGCGTGGGCTGATGTCGACAGGATGAGAACCGTCTGGAGAGCCGCGTCAGCCGCCGGCAGACGTCTACTCATGGATGAGAAGGCCGCATATCTCTTGGATAAGATGAGGAGGGATCCAAAGCTCAGAGGTCTTCCTCCCATCAGTGAGATATCTGTCATGGTGTGGCGGAGGCGGAAGATCGGGCATCCAGCCAGCAAGGCCCTCTCTCAGGCTCTCCACCGCGTGGAGGATGAGGGTGGCGAGGTGCTCTCGGCTCAAGATGCGGCGAGAGAGGTTTGGGCTAGTCCGGGTTCTTACCTCTTCCTGACGAGCCAGCCAACGAGGGCTCTAAAGGACCTCATGGCGGGAGGAGACGGTAGGGGTAAGCTTACGTACGTGATGAGCAGATCTGAGCCCTTCACCGAGGAGATGGTGATAGGCCTAGACAGGCTGCTCAACTGGCTCGCTCTCTACGGCGTCAGGAGTTACTACAGGATACACGTCTCCGGCCACGCATCTCCTCAGGACCTCGGCAGGATAGCCGACGATATTGGCCCAGAGTTGATCTTGCCCATCCACACCGAGCACCCAGATCTGTTTGGCACGTATCTCCCCAGGGATCTCAGGAGGCGCCTCATCATGGCTAAGCTAGCCGAGCCCCTCTCCGTTCCGTAGAGCGCAGTTTTATCCCCCCTCTTCCCAGCCATTTGAGGAAGATGGGTACCTGCCAGCTGTGCGGTCGCAAGGCCGTGACGATTAGCGACGTTATTGGCGTCTGCGCGGACTGTTTGAGGGATAAGCCAACGGAGGCTACTGAGGTGGCCCTTGCAATTCACAGGAGGTGGAGATCTAAAATTGGACTTCCGCCAGACCCCCCACGAGATCCGAGAGGAAAAAAGTGCAGGCTGTGCGTGAACGAGTGTTCGATACCCGAGGGGGGAGTGGGCTACTGCGGCGTCGTCGAGAACAGAGGGGGAACACTCCTCCTAGCGACGGGCGACTGGAGGGTGGCCGTCGGCTCGTGGTACTACGACCCTCACCCCACCAACTGCGTGTCCATGCACTTCTGCCCAGGAGCCACCTGCAGGGGATTCCCCGAGTACACCGAGGTGTGTGGACCGGAGAGGGGAATGTACAACTTGGCCGTGTTCTACGGGGCCTGTGGGCTAGACTGCGTCTTCTGCCAGAATTGGGAGCACAAGTACATGTCCGTGAGGCGAGATTCTCTCATGCCGCTCGATGGGCTGGTCTCGGCGGGGAAGAGTCGGAAGGTGACGTGCGTGTGTTACTTCGGTGGAGATCCTGCTCCCTTCAGCGCGCACGCCATAGCTGCCTCTAAAGAGCTGGCTAAAGAGGCGCGAGACTCTGAGAGGAAGTTCAGAGTGTGCTGGGAGACTAACGGAATAGTCAACCCCAAGACACTCGACACCTGGATGGATCTCTCCATCTCTACCGGAGGCAACGTGAAGATCGACTTCAAGGCCTGGACCCCCTCGATCTACGTCGCGCTCACTGGAGTAGACGCTAGAGACAGGGTCTTAGAGAACCTCAGGAGGGCGGCCTCCAGAGTGGGGGAGAGGCCTGACCCGCCGCCGCTGACCGTGAGCATTCTCCTCGTCCCAGGGTACGTCGACGAGCACGAAGTCGCGCAGATAGCAAGGGAGGTGGCTCGGCTAGATCCGCGCATTCCAGTCGTCTTGCTCGCGTTTAAGCCAGACCACCTCCTCAGAGACCTCCCAACCACGAGCAGGAGACACGCCGAGGCTGCCGTCAAGGCAGCCGAGGCTGAGGGAATTCAGGAGGTCTACCTAGCCAACGTGTGGCTCCTGGGCCGAGCTTACTGAGGAAAAAAGAGGGGATTTGAGACCCTCACTCCGTGAGGGTCTTTACGATACCATAGAGTATGAGAAGGCCCACGACTATGAAGGCGAGATCGTAGATCACGTTGGCTACGTTGGCCAGCGGCGTAAACAGCTTGATTACCTCTATGACGGGTGATCTGAGAGCCACGTACAGGATGGCCAGAGCTGCCAGGTCAAGGATGCTGTCCGTCATTCCTGAGGCTGCCTTCGCCTTCTCGGGAATGCTTTCCCTGTATATAGATTCTAGGGGTCCTCCTATCCCCTTGACGAGCCCAGCGATCACTATGGCAAGGAGTATGGCCAGGCCGTCTGGCAGCGTTACGGCTGGCCTGCGCACCAGCATTATGCTGCTTAGGGGCTGGTAGAAGACTACTCTGATTAGCCACCACAGTATGAATGTGATCACTATTGCGGAGATCTGCCTGACCAAGGCTTTAGCTCCACTTTTGGCGGACATACCGATCTGCGGTGGGCTCGCTGGAGCTACTATAATAAAGCAGGTAGGACTACCACTCACTCATTGCGGAGACTCTGAAGAGCCAGGTAGAGCGTGAGCAGTACCTCCGCGTTCTCCCTAGCATAAGCCTCGGACTTAGCCCTCAGGTATTTGGTGAACCTGCGCCAGCTCGCCTCTCCTCTCTCCTGCAATATCGCTGTGGATTTCTCGAGCTCCCTCTTGACATCGTCTAATGAGATCGTCTTCTGCCAACCGACGGCCTCTACAAGAGACTCGAGTGTGGCTATGTCTAGCTCTAGGACTTCCTTTGCCAGCGGCAGGAGCTCCAGCAGCCTGCCCTTCTGACGTAATCCCTCCAGCAGCAGGTAGAGGGCCGTTGAGCCTGCCTCCTGGAGGGAGCGGAGGATCGAGCCCGAGTCGTACACAATCACGCTAAAGCCCTCATCGATCAGCGACCCTAGCGTGGCGGGTACCTTCTCCCACCCACTGGACTGGAAGAACTCTCTCCAAGCGATCTCGCTAACCGTATTCTCCCCGTCGTAGATGGCTGAAGCAGTTAACACAACCTGTTCGCCGACGGGAAGAGTGATTACCTCAAAAGAGACAAGTCTAAGGGCCCTCGAAGGAACGGGAACCGGCACCTGCCTTCCAGCCACTCTCAACAGTATGCTCTCCCTCAGGAGAATGTACTCGACCGCTCTCCTCGCCCAGGCTTTCGCCAAGTCCCACCTGGCCCCAGAGCTTAGGAGAGTCAGCCTAGCTTGCTCGTCTATCTGCTCGAGCAGCACGTCTGCTATGTCGTCAGGCTCAAACGAGTCTACTTCCTTTAGTACCCGCATCCAGTCCAGCGTCTCAAGAAGCCCGGCGCTCTCCGGCTCGTGGAGCGACATTATCTTCCTGTCGCCCACGTTCGAGAGGCTGTACGTTATCGACTCCAGCTCTATGCCCATCCTGAGCCTGAGTACAACCATCAAGAGCGCCAGGCCGACCCTCATCCACTCTAGATCCTCCCCAGGCTCGAGCTCCACGGTTACTCCGTAGGTATAGTCTCTGTACCTGCCGCCCGTGGGCCCTATTACAGGCAGGCTCCTCCTCTCGACCACGAAGTAGGTTCTATCACCAGAGATCACGGGTCTGTACTTTCCGGACCTCAGCACCCAGTAGACCCTGTTCGGCGTCTTGACGAGCAGGTCAAACCCCCTCCTCGGCGGGTCTACCACGCAGACCACTTCGCTGTGGAGCCTCCCTCTGTAGTAGTCGCCGACGACGTCCGGCTCTTCTCCCCAGCTCATCTTCACCCTGGCGTACTCCTCGTAGGCGTGAGCCAGCGGGTCGTATGAGAGCACCGTTCTAGCGCTCAGAGGCTTCTCCACTACCCCCGTGATAATCCGCCCTCTCTTGAGTAGGTCTACCACGATTGCGTTGGCCGAGTAGTCTATGCACCCCGGCTGGAACCTCTCCACCAGGTCGCAGTGGCCTATGTCCTCTAGGTACCTCTGCTCTGCCTCCTCTACCAGCAGCCTCTTCATTCCGTAGGGAGGTCCGAACTCGTAGAAGTTCATGTAAGACCAGGTTCTCTTTCCCTTTTCAGTCAGCCCCCCAGGCTCTATTAGCCCCAGCTCCTTGAGCAGGGAGACCTCATCCTCTGTTAGGAACTGCCTGAGTTCAGGGCTGACGGCCTTGAATAACCCCTCAAACAGCGTGGAGTACTTGTTCTTGGGATTCACCAGAGCCTTCTCCAACGGGAGTTCCACCCAGCTCCTGAGCGTCTCCGCGCCCCGCATCAGGAGCTCTCTATCCCAGCTTGAGAGGGGCAGTATGATGGATTCCGTGAACTCTATCTCCTCCCTCCTACCTTTCCGGCCCTCCCTCTGCCTGAACTCCCTGACCGTAGGCGGCAAACCGACGTGGACTACCCTGATAACCCCTCCTATGTCTATTCCCTGGGCGAGCGTCCTGGGCGAGATCAGAACAGTGACCTCTCCTTCCCTCGCTCCCCTCTCTATCTCGACTCGCTCCTGCTTTGGCACCAAGTGGTGGTGCGCGGCGACCTTCTCAGACATCTCCCCCAGCTCTAGGGATGCCCTCCTCCTCAGCTCCTCGGCGTATCGGATGCTTCGAGTGAAAACGAGGGTGACTCCCTCATCTCTCGCGTACTCTGCTATTATCTCCGAGGGGTCGACAGCCGGACTCGGAACCTGAATTCCAGCCCACTTTGCCGCCTCGATCACCTTGAACGCAGACACCTTGAACTCGTCGAAGTACTCAAGCGCCTCGAGGATGTCCTCACCCACGCCAGCCGACTCGAGCTCATCGCGTCTGTCCCTGAGACTCTCCCAGATCGCCTTCAGGTTCTTGCCGAGCACGACATAGACTCTGTTCTCTGCCCTGAAGGGACGGCCCCTAATCACTCTCGTAGCCCTTCCGTTGATCTCAGTTAGGGCCGTGGCTAGCTCGCTCGGATTTCCTAGCGTAGCAGTGAGTATAGCTATCTGGAACTTTCTTCCCGTTAATAGGGTCATGAGGCGAATCATTGAAATTAGGAGCGCCAGCTCCCTCGGTCCATAGAAGTCGAGCTCGTCTAGCACTAAGAGACTTAGCCTCAGGCAGTACTGGCGAAGTAGGGCCCCCTTCGAGACCCACCTCTTAAGATCATTCAGCAGGAAAGCGGGGTTCGTGACTATGATGTCGGCCTGGGACAGCGCGCTCCTCAGCCCAGATGTGCCAAGCGTCGACCTGAGCTGGTCTCGCCTCATGGCATCAATTGGCATGACCTTGATGCCGAGGGACTCGCAGTAGTCCTCAAGCCTCCTGACCTGATCGTTGGCTAGGGCGAGCGTTGGGTACACGACAAGGGTCCTGACGCCAGCCTTGGCTGCGTGTACGAACCAGGCCTCCGTCTTACCGCTCCCCGCGCCAGAGATCAGTATGACGTTTTCTCCCCTCTCTAGGGCCTCAATAGCTTCTTGCTGATGTTTGTAGAGCTTCATCGAGGCTATCCTGCGTGAGAGCGGACCTCCTACCGACAGCTTAGGGAGCAGATCCTGAAACGTCTTGTCTACCCGTTCTGGTCTCTCTGCTGGTTCTTTGAAGCTGTAGAAATCGTATCCTAGCCTCGCAAGTATCTTAGAGGAGTCTAGGGGCAACTCCTTGGCCCTCAGTTTTCCTAGAGATAAACCGGATTAAATGATCACCGAGTATTCTGAGAGGTGACCATCCTTGGACGTCAGCAGGAGCGAGTACGAGGGAAGAATCTCCAAGCTCAAGAATTGGATGGCTGAGAGGCGGGTAGAGGCCGCAGTAATCAGCCCGGGCAGCAACATGAGGTACCTCAGTGGAACTGAGAACGCCGGGATGATGGTGATCCCGCTGGATGGAGAGCCGTTCCTCGTTGCACAGTACGCCTTTGGGGATGGCCTGGCGGAGCAGGAGTCCTTCTTGGAAGTCAGAGTGATCAAGCCTAAGTACGGACTCTCGGCTAAAGAGGTTGTCAAGGCCGATCTGGCTAAGGCTGCTGCAGAGTGGCTTAGGGAGAGCGGAGTCAGAGTTAGAAGGCTCGCCGTTGAGAAGTCCAAGGGAGGTAAGTTCATCAAGGACCTGAGGAAGGCCTTCAGGAAGGGAAGGAGGAGGGTTCTCTTCGTCGACCTGGGAGACATCCTCAGGGACATGAGGGCGATCAAATCTGAAGAAGAGGTGAAGCTCATCGAGGAGAGCGCCAAGATAGCCATAGCGGCCTTTGAGGAAGTGGTAGACGAGCTGAGGGAGGGGGTCTCTGAGGCGGAGGTCGCCAACAAGCTAGAGTACGCCATGAGAGAGAAGGGAGCTGAGGAGCCCAGCTTCAAGTCAATCGTTGCATTTGGAGAACACACGTACAATGCTCACCACGTACCCACTCGCAAGAGGCTGGAGAAGGGCGCGCTCGTGCTCTTCGACTTCGGAGCTAGGTACAAGGGCTACTGCAGCGACATGACTAGGACATTCGTCTTCGGACGAGAGCCCTCTGGGGACCTGAGAGAGAGACTAAACGCCGTTCTGGCCGCTCAGCAGACCGCGCTACAGGCGGTCAGAGGGGGCGCGAAGATAGAGTCTCCCGATATCGAGGCCAGGAAGGTGCTCGTGGAGAAGGGGCTTGCGGAGGAGTTCGTTCACAGCCTTGGGCACGGAGTGGGCCTAGACATCCACGAATATCCTAGGCTCATAGTCGGGGCGAAGGGTGAGCTGAGGGAGGGAATGACCGTCACGGTAGAGCCGGGAATCTACATCAAGGGATGGGGTGGAGTGCGATTCGAGGATACCGTGGTGGTTAGCGGAAGCTCTCCTAGAATTCTCACGCAGGCGCTGGCGAAGGACCTTAGGTTAGGGTGACGACGCTCGTGTCAGACGAGTTCAGACCCTCCGGCAAAGTGGTAATCCACGGAGAGGGAGTTCAGAGGCTGAGGCGCGGCGAGCACAATCTGTACCTGAAGTGGCTTCGCAGAGTTCAGGGAAACGTGGAGAGTGGAGATCTAGTTGAGATAGTATCAGATCGAGGCGAGTCACTTGGCTGGGGGTTTTACGAGGGTATCGGAGCCATGGCGGTCAGGGTCCTGACCTTTGATCCAGAGGAGAGGCCCACCGAGCAGACATTCAGGGAGAGGCTTGAGCGGGCGCTCAGGCTCAGGGAGAAGTTGAGGCTTAGAGACTTCTTTAGGCTCGTCCACAGCGAGGCCGACAGGTTGCCTGGCCTAATAGTCGACATCTATTCCGATCTTGGAGTGATCACCTCGACCTCTGCCGGAATGGACAGATGCCTCGGCTTCTTGGCAGAGATCTTGGCAGATCTGTTGGATCTCCGCGCGATCTTCGTGAGAAACGACACGAGGACCAGGAGAGAAGTTGGCCTGCCTACTTGGAGGGGAAAGCTCTGGGGAGAGGGAGAACCGAGGACGACCATAACTGAGGATTCGGTAAAGTTCGAGGTCAATGTCATAAGGGGGCAGAAGACCGGCTTCTTCATCGACCAGAGAGATAATCGCCTCCTCATAGAGAGATACGCTCCCCAGGGCGGAGAGGTGCTGGACCTGTACTCGTACACAGGCGGGTTTGGTCTTCACGCTCTCGCTGGAGGGGCTAGCCACGCAACGCTCGTAGACGAGTCGGAGTACGCTGTGGAGGCCGCGTTGAGGAATGCTGAACTTAACGGATTTGCAGAGAGAGTTAGCGTCGTCCAGAGCAGGGTGAAGGAGTTCTTGGAGTCGGCCATAAGGAGGGGCGCAGAGTTCGACGCCGTGATCGTAGACCCACCCGCCCTCGTCCCAAGCAAGGACCGAACGCCGATGGGGCTCAGAAC
>DRBY01000035.1 GCA_011042755.1 Thermoproteota archaeon
CTCCACTCCTCACCTCTGCCTGCTTCATATTCGCTCTCTACTTCATCCCAGTCACCGGAAAGGCCCTGGTCGATCCACCGGCTGGCCTGCTGATCGTGCTCCTGATCACGGCGATGGCGTCTGGCACGTTGTACGCGATGGGAATGGCGAGCGCGAACCCCTACGGTGTGATAGGAGCCGTCAGAGTGCTGTCTCAGGTGCTTGGGTTCGACATACCGCTGTTCGCGCTGTCACTGGTTCCGGCGCTCCTCACCGGCAGTCTCTCTATCACGGAGATCTCGCACAACATAATACCAACGCTGATCGAGAAGCCATGGCTGATCCCACTCTGGCTCATCTCGCTGCTCACGTATCTCTTTGCGATGCAGGGTGAGATCGAGGAGAACCCATTCAACATCCCAGACGCCGAGCAAGAGATCGTCGCGGGATACTTCACTGAGCTGAGCGGTAGGAACCTCGCGTTCTTCGACCTCGCCAGGGACTCTCAGTTCCTGTTCCTCTGCGCGATAGCATCGACGCTCTACTTGGGCGGCCCCTACCCCCGGCTGGATCCCTACGGCATCTCGGCTGTGGTGCTAACCCTCGGCAAGACCCTCTTCATCATCACGCTGTCTATGGGGATCAAGGCTACTAGCGCCAGGATTAGGATAGATCAGGCCATCAAGAACTTCTGGAGGATAGGAACGCCCCTCTCAATGCTCCTCCTCGCTATAACGGCGCTCGTGGGAGGTGTGTGATGCGTGCTAGTACCGAAGCTGATTAGAGAAGTGTACGCTAACCTCTTCAGGAAGCCAGCCACCGTGCAGTATCCTCTAGAGAAGAGGGAGCCTCCTGAAGGCTATCGCGGCATCCACATACACATAGCAGAGAAGTGCATTGGGTGCGGCCTCTGCGCCAGAGACTGTCCCACGGGAGCCATAGAGATGGTGATGTACCCTGAAGCCAAGAGGAGGCTGCCGGTCATGCACCTCGAGAAGTGCATATTCTGCTACCAGTGCGCCGACTCGTGTCCGTATGACGCCTTTGTCCCAAGTAAGTTCTTCGAGCTCGCAGTGATCCGTGGGACCGAGGAGGAGCAGAAGCTAGTAGTGGCCCACCCGCAGGGCTCTGTTGAGCCCCTCAAGGAGAGACCGAAGCCCAAGCCTCCGTTGCCGAGGCCCCCCGCCAGATCGGAGTCCAAGGAGGGAGGTGCAGAGGGATGATGCTCATCGACCTGATTGGAATTGTGCTGGCTATCTTCGGCTCTGGGCTGGCCGTGTACTCGCTGGAGAGCACCAGCAACGTCAGGGCCGTGTTCGCCGCAGCCGGAGCTCTCTTGGTGTTGTCGATACAGTACTGGATGATCGGCCTCTGGCCGCTCTCCCTGCTTCAGCTAGCCCTCGTCGCGTCCGACTTGGTGGTAATTGCCCTAGGATCGTCGACGCTCTACGAGGAGGTCCGGACTTGGGAGAGAGGGTTCGCGACCTCGATGGCGATCCTGAGCATGATGATACTCCTGCTATCGCTGCTCCCGCGGGTCACTGGGAAGAGCTTCACTACCCGCATCTTAATACCGCTGTCTCCTGAGATGGCTCCTTACCTTCTGATGCACGGTCTCCTTCTGATAACGGGTGCCTTGGCCTTGGCAGCGGCGCTTAAGCTGGGAGGAGGTGATGAAGAGTGATCTTCGGCGTGATCCTATTCACCTCGATAGTGCTACTAGCAGTGGCGATCTACGGGCTTATCTCGAGGGATAACCCCGTTAAGATGCTGATCTCATTTCAGTTGATGACCTCGGGCGGTATCGGCATATTCGCGGCCCTGCTAATCAGCGGAAAGAGCACGTTCTATGTGCAGTCTGGCCAGACTCTGGGAGTGCTCCTGGTAGCTACTGACCTGACGACCGAGGCGATCCTGCTGGCTGCGCTGCTCACGATGGTGAAGAAGCTGGGGATCAGGAGGCTGAACGACTTATCGAGGCTCAGGGGGTGATCTCGGAGTGGATCTAGGTCTTGCGTCTTGGCTGTGCGTTCTGACTCCAATATTCGCCTCAGGGGTAATATTCACACTAGGGGCTACAGGGCTCGCTAGGAGGAAGCTCGTAGAAGCTATCGCAGTGGCGGCTGCCGGGCTAGGTGCGGCCATGGCAGCCTACCTCTCAGCATCCGCTATGCGGCTCGAGGAGCCAGCGACGTCCTCAGCGAGCCTAGTCTCTCCAATCTTTGGAGTGGCTGAGCTGTTCAACTTCCAGCTGTTCATCGACGGCTTGTCGGCCACGATGGCTCTCTTCGTGGCGGTCGTGAGCTTCGCCATAGTCGTCTACTCGCTCGGCTACATGGCAGAAGATGAGTCCTACATCCGTTACTACGGTCTGGTCATGCTGTTCATTGGATCCATGCTCGGTCTCGTCTTGGCCGGTCACCTAGTGCTCCTGTACCTATTCTGGGAGTCCGTCGGGCTCTGCTCCTGCCTCCTCATCGCTCACTGGTACGAGAAGCCAGAGGCAGCAGCGGCCGGAGTCAAGGCATTTGTTGTGACTAGGTTCGGCGACTTCGCTCTGCTGACGGCGATAGCGCTCCTGTACCTAGAGATAGGTCACCTGGACTACTTCAGCGTGGCTGAAGGCATGAGCGGGCTGCCTCTGTCCATCCTGAACGTAGTGCTGCTCCTAGCCCTCGGAGGGGCAGTTGGTAAGTCTGCGCAGGTCCCCCTCCACGTCTGGCTTCCTGACGCGATGGAGGGGCCAACCTCTGTCAGCGCGCTGATACACGCCGCGACGATGGTGAAAGCGGGCGTGTACCTCGTCGCCCGCATGGAGTCGCTGGCGGTGGGGTACGGCGGCGTGTCAGTCGCCTCGATTTCTCAGTTTCTAAGCGCGGTGTTGCTCATTGGATCGGTAACGGCATTCCTCGCAGCGACTATGGCTCTCGTAGCCTTTGACTTGAAGAGGGTTCTCGCGTACTCGACCATAAGCCAGCTGGGTTACATGTTCGCGGGGCTCGGCCTGGCCCTCTACGTCGGAGTGGGCCACGCTCTCTGGTCTGCTCTCTATCACCTGACGAGCCACGCCGTGTTCAAGGCCCTGCTGTTCATGGCGGCCGGAGCGGTCATTCACTCCGTGGGGACTCGCGACATGCGGGAGATGGGCGGACTATCCAGCAAGATGCCGATTACGTTCGCCGGCTTCCTCCTCGGCTCTCTGGCCCTGGCTGGAGTGCCGCCTCTCAACGGATTCTTCAGCAAGGACGCCATAGTGGGCCTCGCCATAGAGGCCCTTCACGAGAATCTGCTGCCCGGACTCCTCCTCGTATCCTCAGCGGCGTTGACAGCGTTCTACATACTCCGAGCGCTCTACCTGACGTTTCTGGCTCCACCTAAGCCTAGCGCCGAGCATGCGCACGAGGCGCCCACGACTATGAGCGTCCCCATCATGACGCTTGCAGCCCTCACGCTAGCATCTCCCGTTCTATTCGGGGTGGTCTTCCCTGAGGGCGGCCTCAAGGCAGCCTTCCACATAGATCTCGTGCACGCCGGGATCTCCTTGGCGGTCGTCGGCCTCGGAGCCTCTCTCGCCATAGCCGCCTACTGGCTCAGGTACCCCGCGCTCGTGGCCGCCTCGGATAGCGCGCCCCTCAGGGCCATTCGCCGAGTCCTAGAGCAGGGCTACTACTTCGACCAGCTCTACGTTGAGGTGCTGGTTCCCCTGTTCAGAGGGCTAATCCAGGAGGTTCTGGCTGGGTTGGACATGGGTATCGATGCCCTGGTTAACTTGGCCGGTCTAGGAGCCATGCGAACGGCCAACCTGCTGAAGAGAGCTCACACGGGTAAGCTGACCCACTTCTTCGCCGCATCGATTCTAGGACTGCTACTGCTCTTGGTAGCCTCTATCCTCGGAGGGTGATGCGAATGGATCCAGCCACGATGGTATTTATGTCGTTCTTCGGGCTCTCAGCGGTTTCGGTCTTCATAGGCAGGTCCATGAGGACGAGATCTCTCAGAGCCACTTGGGTGACTCTAGCCCACTTGCCCGGGTACTACTCGGTCTACGTCGTGTGGAGCGGCGTAGCAAAGGCGCAAGACTACGTTCTCAGACTTAGCCCGCTGGGCGTCAAGGGACTCATGGCGGCCGACCCCTTCAGCTCTTTCATGGCGCTGGTTGCGGTCTTTGGATCTCACATGACGATGCTCTACGCCGCCATGGTCGTAGAAGATACCGACAGCTTCGCTAGGTTCACCGCAGCCGGCCTCGCCGGGACCGGAGCCGTAATCGCCACGCTGTACTCCATCAACCTCGCGGCCATGGCCATTCTCTGGGAGGCCACCGTGGCGGCGCAGACCGGAATAATCCTTCTAGGGAGGGGAGAGCACGTAATCGAGGCGGCCGTCAAAACTGCAGCAATGGCTCTCCTGTCGTCTCTACTCTTAGCCACGGGACTGGGAATGCTCTTCGTGTCGTTGGAGCCTACTGGTGTTACCCTGAACCTCTTCACGATCCCATGGGTTGCCAGCCACATTCCTCTAGCCTACCAGGGCTCTGGCACGCTGATACTAATCTCGTTCGCATTCATTCTGGCCTCCTTTGGCATCGAGATAGGCGCCGCGCCGTTCTACATGTGGCTCCCCGACATGTACACAGGATCCAGGCCAGAGGCAGTCGCGCTGGTCGTCACCACGGTAGACCTGGGTGGGATGTACCTCATGGCCAGAGTCACCGGGATGTACGCACACCTGCCCGTCGCCAGGGTGCCAGCGCTCGGCGGGCTGACGCCGATCCTCTTGGCCGTGGTGATCCTGTCGCTGTTCTCAATGTCCCTCGGAGAGCTCTCAGCGCTGGGTCAGTCCAAGATCAGGAGGGTGCTGAGCTACAGCTCCGTGGCGGACGCCGGCTACGTCCTGCTGCTGTCAACGTACTTCTTCTGGGGCGGGACCGTCCCGTATGGGCGGACCGCGTTCGCAGCACAGGCCCTCGCGTACTTCGTGGTGACCAGCAACCTATCGATCGCCGCGGCCGTGGCCTGCGCTGGCTACTTAGAGAGGCGACTGCAGGGAATGGACCTGGATTCATTCAGGGGGGCTGCGCGCCTGTACCCGCTCGCCTCAGTTCTGCTCGCGCTATCGCTCCTCTCTCTGTTCGGCGTGCCGCCGATGGCCGGATTCATAGCCAAGTTCCTAGTGGTGTCGGCCCTCGTGACGGCGCCCTTCCCAGCCATGCTCGGCGTGGCAGCCGTGGCGACCGTGTTCTTCGTGGTCAGCGCGGCGTACGGCATGCGGATCATAGGCGCTTGCGCGGCCACAGTAGAGAGAGAGGTACAGCCGGTTCAGAGAGATATAGCTCCCCTGATGCCAGTGCTCCTCATCGTAATCTTCCTGATAGTCGTAGGAGTGAATCCGGGGCTTCTATTGTCGATATTTGCGGGGTGAAAGAGGAGGTGGTTGATACGATAACGCAGTTGGCGGTTCTCGTCCCACTGGTTGGCGCCCTACTCGCCTACGCGCTTAGACGAGAGCCCAGGGCTTCTGCAGCAGTAGCTACGCTCACGCCCATGGTCTCAATGGTGGTCTTGCTCCTCGGGTTCAGGACGGCAGTTCCTTTGACTGAGGTCTGGTGGAGCAGCTGGGTTCCCGGATTTCTACCGGGAGTTCGAGGGGTAGGCTTCGTCATGAAGCTGGACGGCCTCTCACTAGCTATGTGCGTCATGACGTGCATTCTCTACGCGGCCTCGATGCTCTACGCGCTTCCCTACCTAGAGGAGAAGGGCGGCTACGGATCCTTCTACTCGCTGGCAATGATCCTCCTCTGCGCGCTGCTGGGAGTGTTCTTGAGCTGGAATCTGCTGGCATTCTACACGTTCTGGGAGCTGATGGCGGTCCCCTCCTTCTTCCTGATCGCGGAGTGGGGCTACGGACGCGCCAGGGAGGCAGCGCTCAAGTTCTTCCTCTACACGAGAGCGGGCGCGCTCCTCATAATTCTAGCCATGGCCATGGCGTACAACGAGCTGGGAACTCTTGACCTAGGCCAACTAGCTCTCTCTGCTGCGGGCTGGGACCAACTCCCATTGGCGGCATTTCTGCTGACGGTCGGGTTCCTGATAAAGGCGGGATGCTTCCCACTGCACTCCTGGTTACCTGATGCGCACTCTCAGGCGCCGGCGCCGTTCTCTGCCCTCCTGAGTGGAGTTCTGGTGGCCACAGGCGTGTACTCGATCGCTAGGATACCCTTAAACTCCCTGTGGATACCAGCTCACGCTGGGAACATCCTCCCTTTGACGCTCGCAGCCGTCGGAGTAGCGTCCACATTCTTTGGATCATTTAGAGCGCTCAAAGAGACAGACATCAAGAGGATACCAGCCTACTCGAGCATAAGTCACATGGGGTACGCGCTGGCTGGCCTAGGCCTGGGATCCGCCGCGGCGCTCAGCGGGCACCCGCAGGCTGCCACGCTGATACTGGCTGCATCCTTGTTTCACCTGGTGGCCCACGCTTGGAGCAAGGGCCTCCTATTCTTGGCGTCCGGTTCCGTCATGCACCTTACGGGCGAGAGGAACATCCTCAAGATGAGCGGTCTGATGAAGAAGCTTCCTATCACTGCTGCGGCGATGCTGGCGGCTGCGATGAGCATAGCGGGCTCGCCGCCCTTCGCGTGCTTCGTGAGCGAGGTCTCCATGATAGTAGGCTCAGCCAAGTCCGGCCTAGCATACTCTGAACTGGCGGCGGCTTCTCTGGCGCTGGCGACGGTGCTAAGCGCGGGCTACGCTCTCAGGCTCATCTACCACGTACTCTGGAGGTCCGGCGACTCACTGCAGGCCCACGAAGAGCCCACAGAGATGTCGTCAGCGATGTTGGCCCTAGGAATGCTGATTGTGTTGCTGTTCTTCTTCCCCTCCACAGTCTTGAGAATGATTGAAGCCACTGTGAGAGCAGCTGTGGGAGGCTGAGCCCCCTCAGCCATTCCTACCTTTTTCTGAGCTCAGACAGGGAGTATTCTTCTGGCAGGCTGGTGCAGACGCGCTCACCACATCGAGGGTCAACGGGCTTCGTCACGGAACGGATATTCTGAAGATTCCGTTCGTCTCGAGCTAATCTCATCCTCTTTCTCACTAAAAAATTCATAATCTGGCGCTATCAGCCTCGAAATGCTCCGTATCCGAGCCTCCGGGTCGTCTGGTTAAAATGTTTTATAATTCAATTGAAGCCTCAACCGGGACCAGCCATGCTCACTCTACCCACTGGCCCAAACGCCTTCCTGACGTTTACTGTTGCCCTCCTCGTAGGAATAGGGATAGGGATCATTGGATTCGCTCTGGGGAGGATTCTAGCTCCCACGAGAGAGCTTCCCAAGAAGAAGGAGAGGTACGAGTGTGGCAACCCTCCCAAAGGAAGGGCCCGCGGGATATTCACGATGCAGTACTATCCGTACCTGATCATCTTCTTGACCGTGGAGCCTGTGGCGATATACGGGTTCCTAGCGGCTCTGGCCGCTCACGACTACACGCTGAGGGTGGCGGGCCTGCTGGGTGGGATGATCCTCCTCCTCGCTCCTTCACTCGTCTTCGGGCTCAAGTGGGCCGGGAGGTTGGAGGTATGGTCTGTAGAATGAATGGGACGATCCTCTTAGGGAATCTCGAGGTCGCTGCTAGGAAGGCTGCTCGCTGGCTCGTGGAGAAGACCCCAATAAGGAGCCTAAGAGATTGGGGTATTTCGTTCTCCCTCTGGCCTGTCCACTTCACCACGGCTTGCTGTGGGGCAGAATTTGCTGCTGCGTCAGCCCCCAGATTCGACGCTGAGAGATTTGGCTTCCTCCCGTTTGTAGGCCCGAGGCAGTGCAACCTGATGCTGATAGAGGGGACTCTAACCAAGAAGATGGCAGACGCGGCGATCTGGGTCTACGAGCAGATGCC
>DRBY01000110.1 GCA_011042755.1 Thermoproteota archaeon
GCTCGAAGGCCATGACGAGGGCCAATGCCAGCGATATCAGTAGGATGACGACTGCCAGCGGACCAGCCAGCGACGACTTCTTCTCTCCCTTGCCTCCCTTGTCGAGCAGAGGTATCAGCAAGCCTGGGAACACCAGGACCAGCAACAGAGCCTCAAAAGCCGTGACTGGATCTAGCATCTTTCACACCACCCAAATGATGATGTAGATCATCAGCACAAGCCCCGCGAAGAACATCAGCAGGTAGTGGTTGATCAGGCCAGTCTGAATCCTCCTGAACTCCCGTCCGATCCTCGATACGGCTGCCACGAGCGACTCGTGGTAGCCCCGATCTACCACGCTCGTCTCGAAGGACCAGCCGAGCGCGCTGGCCTCGAGAGTCGCTCCCGGTATGAACCTGTGGTAGAAGCCGTCAACGATGAGCGTGTC
Organism: Thermoproteota archaeon; assembly: GCA_011042755.1. The sequence continues at coordinate 428 of DRBY01000110.1, forward strand.
GAACCACTTGAATCCGTTCCTGGAGAGCCAAGCAAATCCGCCGACGATTACGCGGTAGTACAGGCTGTTGATGTACCACCTATCGTAGAGGAAGTTCTGAAGCGCGGACAGCGGGCCTGACTTCGACACGGCGGTCAGCAGCCCCACGCCGGACTGCGTCTGGTAGGCGAACCAGCCCACGGCTATCCCGCCGAACACCATGCTCAGAGAGGTAGCCAGGAGCTGCGGGTCTAGGTGCACCTCAAAGTGCGCCGGCACCTCCTCTAGGGCCAAGATGTTCCTGGAGACCTCTGATAGCACCTCAGGCCCGACGATCGGCCAGGCAATTCCCATCACGAGGGTTACCAGAGCGAGCAGGAAGTAGGGGGCCAGCATGAGCGGATGAGCCTCGTGGAGCTTGTGCTTCTCTTCTAGGTGTCTCACGTTGCTGGACTCCTCAAACAGGAAGGTTCTCAGCACGAGCCTCGTGGAGTAAAATGCGGTGAGCGCCGCGGTCACAACTCCCAGCGCGAAGGCTATGAAGAGGCCGGACTCTCTGGCGGCCTCGACCACCGCGTCCTTGCTCCAGAACCCCATTAGCGGCGGGACGCCGGCGAGGCTCAACGCCGTGATGAGCATGGCGGCGAATGTCATCCTCATGTGCCTCGAGAGCCCGCCCATGTCGTCGATGTACTTCGAGTGAACCGTGTGAATTATCGCTCCCGCGCCTAGGAACAGAGCGGCCTTGAATATGGCGTGGCTCATGAAGTGACTGAAGCCAGCGAGCAGGCCGTTCGCAAACTCCTCAAGCAGTCCTGCGCTGCCCAGAGCCAAGAACATGTAGCCGAGCTGAGAGGCCGTGGAGAACGCCAGTATGAGCTTCAGCTCTCTAGCAACCAAGGCCTGAGTCGCCATGAAGAACGCCGTGAAGGCTCCGATCAGGGCTATGAACGTGAAGTAAGTGTGAATAGCCTGAGCGGCTGCGGGCATCGAATGGGCCAGCTCGTGCTCGGCCAGCTTGAATATCGGCGCAAACCTCAGTAGGAAGTAGACTCCCGCCTTAACCATCGTGGCTGCGTGGATCAGGGCGCTGACGGACGTGGGGCCCGTCATGGCCGTCACGAGCCACTCGTGGAACGGAAACTGGGCGCTCTTGGCCAGCGCTCCTAGAGAGAACGCCAGCAGGAAGGGCAGGAGGAGGCCTCGAGCGGCCAGCCAGGCGGCCCAAGTCCCGGCCGAGTGGGCTATCTCGGGAATGCTGAAGGTCCCGGTTAGCAGGTAGAGAGTTCCTATGCCGAGGAGGAAGCCAACGTCGCCCAACCTGGTGAAGGTGAGCGCCCTCAGCCCGCTGTGGCTGGGCGGGAACCACATGGGGACTCCCAGCGCCGTCCTGCCTGGATCGCCGACCCACCGCTCCTCCTCGTCGGTGTACCAGTGCCCTATGAGCGCGTAGGACGCCAGCCCCGTGCCCTCCCAGCCTAGGAACATCACGAGCAGGTTGTCCGCCATGACCAGCAGGAGCATGCTGCCAACGAAGAAGTCGAAGAAGAACCAGTAGCGAGTCCTGCCCGGGTCCTCGGCCATGTACTCGAGGCTGTATACGCCTATCAGGAAGCAGAGCCACGCTACTATCAGGGCCATGAAGGCCGAGAGCGTGTCCACGTAAACGCCGAGATTCACGCCGAGGCCAGGAACCCACTCCGCGGACCACGCCACCAGCCCCTCGGGGGAGGACAGCACTTCCTTCGTCAACAGAGTAGTCGAGATTGCTGACACGCCGAGTATCGAGGCTGCTATGACGTCCCTGACCCTCCCAAGCTTAGAGAGAACCAGAGACAGCAGCGCACCAACGTACGGCAGAGCCCAAGCAACCACCGCCATGGCCTGAGCCTGGTCCATTCCGGTATCACCCCAGGACGAGCAGCTGCCTCAGGGCCGTCATCAGAGGATCTATGAGGATCCTGGGCCATATGAAGAGGAGCACTCCAACTGCCGCGACCACGATCATGGGGCCTAGGAGCCCTAGGCCAGCGTCCTTGGCTTCTCCGGCTGCCTCAGAGGGCTCGCCAAAGAATATCCTCTTCATGGTCAGGAATGCGTAGGCCGTAGACAGGCCTATGCCTACCAGCAGAATCGTCAGGAGAGAGGCGAAGTAGAGTGAAGACCTCCCTAGCGTGGTTCCAGCTATTCCAGTCACTATCAGAACCTCGCTCCACAGGCCGAGCGAGGGCGGAATGCCCGTGATGTGCATGAAACCTATCAGAGCGAGCGAGGCCGTCAGAGGCATCTTCGTGGCCAGCCCACCCATCTTGCTGATGCTCCTCAGGCCGTGCAGCTGAACGATCAGCACTCCGGCAGTGGCGAATAGCAGGGCCTTGCCCACGGCGTGCGCAACGTAGTGGAGCATGGCCCCGGCCACGCCCGCGGAGGTAAGCGTCGAGACGCCAGCCAAGAGGTACCCCATCTGTGATATGCTGGAGTACGCCAACAGCCTCTTGAAGTCGTCTTGGGCCAAGGCCATCAGCCCACCGTAGATTATCGTGAACAGCGCCAGCGGGAGCGTGAACGGCTTGAGGCTGGCGAACTCAAGCGGGAACAGCGTGTAGACGATCCTGACCAACGCATAGGCGGCTATGCCTATCAGGTTGGGAGACAGAAGGGCGGAAACCGGCGTGGGCGCCTCTGCGTGCGCGTAAGGCAGCCATATGTGAACGCCGAATATTGCGAGCTTGACGAACAGCCCGACGGTCAGAGCCACCGTGACAGGCATCCTGAGACCTTCTGGGACCAGAGATCCGAGCCCGATGAGGGGCTGCATGGAGACTGTGTCGTAGAAGTCGAAGGTCCCGGCGTTGAGCCCGGTTATCAGCGCGCCTATCAGGAAGACGAGGGCGCCGATGTGCGTCCATATCAGGTAGAGGAGGGCTATCCTCTCTCTGTTGCCGTAGCCGTAGAAGGCGATGAGCAGGAAGCTGGGCAGCAGGGAGAGTTCTAGGAACAGGTAGAACTCCACCAAGTTAGTTGAGAGCACCGTGCCGAGCATCGCCACTGAGAACATGACGAAGAGCATGTAGTAGGTTCCCCAGCCGGGAGGAGACTCGCCCTCTTCGTGGAACTCTTCGAACCTGTGCCGCATGTAGGGCAGGGAGTAGACCGCTATCGCCGTGGTGACCAAGCCGATGGAGATCGCCAGGGGCGCGCTGAGAGCGTCCAGCAGCATGCTGAACGAGCCCAGCGAGTCGCTGTAGAAGAACACGGGATCGGCCACCGGCTCGGAGAATCCTGCCTTGGTCAGCAGGAAGGCAATTAGAGCCGTAGGCGCGAGCAGCAGTAGCGTTGCCAAGGCTGCCGTGCCCTTCTCGCCGAGTACGTCATCGAGAACCGGCAGCAGAACCGATATCAGTATGGGGAAGAGGACCCCATAAAATAGGAGAGGCTCGCTCAATACCACGACATTCACCCCCTAGACTCCATAATCTCGTAAACATCCAGGCTCCTCTTGAGCCTGAACATCAGAATCGCGATGGATACTACCACGCCGACCTCTGCCGATGCCAGCGAGATCGCCAAGAGAGCGAGGACAATCCCGGTGGGCTTGTAGGCAGCGGAGATTGACGCCATAGTGAGCAGGAGTAGTAGGGCCGCGTTAAACATGATCTCCACCGTTATGAGTATCCTGATGAGGTTTCTCCTGGTTAGCAGCCCATATACGCCGATGCCGGCGAGGAGGAGCGCTACCGCGATGTACCAGAACAGCGACATCATGCTCACACCTCCCTCCTAGCAAGCGTGATTGCTTCGATCAGCGTGGTGGCCATCGAGACGATGGAGAGCAGGAGCGCGAACCAGTACTTGCGGACGACCAAGTCAGTCAGCGTCGAGATCTCGATCGTCTCTACGACGGGCTCTACCACATTGACCGAGTAGAATACCCCGGCGAGGGCTACGACCGTGAGCGCCGCCGTGAGCAGAGCGAACTCCCTGATCGGGACCGTGGTCTCTGGGACCTCCTTCAGCATGACGATCGAAAACAGTATGAACGTGATCGCTGAGCCGACGTAGACGGTCAGTTGAAATACGGCCACGAGCGGGTATCCCAGGAGAGCAAAGAGAATGGCGTTAGCCGTTCCTAAGATGTCCAAGAAGAACGCCGCGTATACCAAGGATCTGTGAGTTACCACTAGGGCCGCCGAAATTATCGCGAGCGCGGACGTTAGCAAGAACGCGAGGGAGGTCAGATCAATCGAGAGGCTCATACCTTATCCCCCTCCTCTCATCCATCTTTGGCCTGAGCCTCTTTGGAGGCTTGGGGAACTCCTGCTTGGGCGGCCCCTTCTCAAACTCGCTTGGCGGGTAGATCATCGCCTCGAACTCCTCGTAGACCGCGTCGTGGATATCGCTGAACTCCAAGGCCCCGGCGGGGCATACGTCCACGCAGAACCCGCAGAATATGCACCTGGTGTAGTTTATGCCGGGATGCCTCTTCGGCTTCGCTTTCCCAGCAGACTCCCCTCCAGACTCGGGAGGCCGCTCCAAGTGCATCTTAATGGCATCAGCTGGGCAGATCATAGCGCATAGACTGCAGCTGATGCACCGCTCCTTGTGGTAGATTATCATTCCCCTGTAGCCCTCGGGGAGCTCAATGACCTCCTCTGGATAGCGAACCGTCATCCTAGGCTCTGCGAACAGGTACTTGAACCCCGTGAGAATGGCCTCGAGGTGACCTGCTAGCCTGCTGGCGGTGCTCTCCCTCTTGCTCATAGCCACCACCCCGTAAGCGCGGCGAACGACACAAAGACGGAGACCAGCGACAGTGGAAACAGTATGTGCCAAGCCAGCCTCAGCGCGTGGTCTATCCTGTACCTCGGGTAGACGGATCTCATGAAGACCTGCAGGAACATCACGACGAGCGCCTTAGCGAATAGGACCAGCCCGGGCCCTAGTATGGTACCGCTCAGAAACTGCGGAACTGGCTCCCAGCCGCCCAGGAAGAGTATGGCGAACAGCAGGCTGAGGACATAGAGCTTGACGTAGGAGGCGCCCATCGTCAGGCCGTACAGTATGCCGCTGTACTCAGTGAAGGGCCCCATGACGATCTCGCTATCAGCCTCAACTATCTCGAAGGGGAATCTAGAAGTGGAGAACAGCATCAGGACGAAGAACGTGACGGCAGCCAGCGGGTTTAGGAGTATGCCCCAAGCCCAGTCGACCTGGATCTCGACCATCTTGACGAGGTCCATGGTTCCGTACAGGATCGCCATGGCGAGAGCGGTCACGAACATGGGTATCTCGTCGGCGGTTATCAGGTAGCCCTCTCTAAGCCCTCCTATCAGCCCGAACTTGTTGTTGCTGCCCCACCCTATGATCAGGTTGAATGCCGGGGCTAGAGTAGTTATTCCCAGCACTACAAGCAACGATATGTCACTCCTGAAGGCGTAGAAATCGTAGCTCACAGGGATCGCTACCGTACTGAGGTAGGATGACGCGAAGAGCAGGATCGGGCCGAATATGAAGGGGATCTTGTCGGCCTCCCGCGGAATTATCGGCTCAGCGAAGAGGTACCTGAGGAGGTCGGCAACGAGCTGTATGACGCCTCCTAGCTGCTTCAAGACGTAGAGCGGTCCGTACCTCATCTGGACCTTGGCGGCGATCTTCCTCTCCAGCCATATGATGAACAGCAGGACTGCGAAGGCCGATATCAGCCCTGGGTACACCAGGGGCACGAACACCCAGGGGGAGAGCAGAAGGTCCATCAACCACTCGATTATCTGCATCATCTATCAGCCTCCGGCGGGAAATAGTCTATACTACCGTATATCGCCGGGATATCTGCTACTCTGCAGTTCCGGATCAAATGCTCGAACAACACAACGTTTCTAATTGAAGGGGTGACCATCCTCAGCCTATACGGCTTTGGAGATCCGTCGCTCACTACGTAGAAGACCACTTCTCCCCTGGCCGCCTCGACCCTAGCCACAGCCTCTCCCTTCGGCGGCTTCAGGGAGACCAGCGCGGCCGGGATCTTTATCCTGCCCTTCTCCGCCATCCAATCCTTCCACTTCGGTGGAATCATCTTCAGGTATCTCTCCTCGAGTATCGGGCCATCCGGCAGCTTCTTCAGGATCTGTCTGATCATGTTGATGCTCTCCTTGATCTCGCCTACCCTGACCAGCAGCCTAGCCATGGAGTCGCCTTCCTCGCGAGTGACGACCTGGAAGTCCAGCTCGGGGTACGCGCAGTAGGGCTCCACCTTCCGGATGTCGTACGGAACGCCCGAGGCCCTCAGGTTGGGGCCAACTATGCCGAGCCTTATCGCGTCCTCCTTCTTCAGGACTCCGACGCCCTCGAGCCTGGCCCTGGTGACCGGGTTGCTGAAGAATATTTTATCGTAATCTGGGAGCCTCCTCTCAAGGTACCGGAGGGCCTTCTCCATCTCCTCGGCGAACCCGGGGGGCAGGTCCCTCCTAACGCCGCCGGGTATCATGTAGGAATAGGTCAACCTGGCCCCCGTGAGTCTCTGGGCCATCTCGATCATGATCTCCCTGTCGCCGAAGGTCCACATGAAGGCGGTAGACGAGCCGAGCATAATCCCGTGGATCCCAAGCCCGTACAGGTGACTGTGTATCCTGTTCATCTCGGCGAGCAGGGTTCTCAGCCACTGGGCCCTCGGCGGGGCCTCGATGCCGAGCAGCCTCTCGACCGCGAGCACGTAGCCCAAGTTGTGGTTGGCCGTGTCTGCCAGCGGCGGTCTCTCTACGAGCGGGACTATCTGTATGTAATTCTTCGTCTCGGCGAGCTTCTCCACAGTCCTGTGGACGTAGCCTATGTCGGGCTTCAGGCTAACCACCACGTCGCCGTCAACCTCTGCCACGAGCCTCATGTGACCCGAGGCCGGGTGCTGAGGTCCGATCAAAAGCTCCAGTATGTGTTCCTCCCTGCTGCTCATGCGTTGACCCCCTCCACCTTCACCTTGAAGTCCTTCCTTAGCGGAGGCGGCCCCTCGTAGGTCTCAGGCAGCAGGAGCCTCCTGAGGTAGGGGTGGCCCTTGAACTCGACTCCGAGCATCTCCCACTGCTCTCTCTCGTGGTACTTGACGCTAGGCCACACGTCGTAGAGGGAGGGAACCACGGGATCGTCTCTCGGGACGGAGGTCCTGAGGGCCACGATCCACTTGGAGAGCCTCGGGTCGGTGTAGGAGGAGACGTGGTAGACCACCTCGATCTCGTTTGACTCAGGATAGTCTATCGCCGTCACCGCCTTCGCGTGGTCAAACCCCGCCCTTCTCATCCGCTCGGCCGCCTCCTTCAGGCGATCGACGCTCACCTTCACCGAGATCGCTCCAGCTGTCACGCTAATCTCTGGGGAGAGATCCCCCAGCAACTCGGCCAAGAGCGATTCTAGTTCCTTGGGGGCTTCAGACTCGGAGGCC
>DRBY01000063.1 GCA_011042755.1 Thermoproteota archaeon
GATCAGGGTGTCGGGTCTCTTCTCCACTACATCTCGCGCAAAGATCTCTGGAGTCGTTCCGCCGAGTATAATCCTCTCGCGAAATCTGCTGGACAAGAGCTTCTTGCCGACCTCCAATCCGGCGGCGTCGTCGCCCCTCAGATCAGAGCCGAGGCACAGCACCAGCACGCTTTTTCCGGAAATTGCCTCTAACAGCCTGGACTCCAGCTCAGAGCCAGGTTCAGGCATGCTCCCGACGACTGGGCACATAGCCGGAGATAAGATCTTTCCGCCGAAAACCTCAGTATGAGCTTCAGTCAGGCAAGAAGAGAATTGTTCTCAGATGATTATTGCCCCTACGGGAAATTTTCGACAACGAATGAGCAACCAAAAATGGGTAGAGGAAGAATCACCCGCGTCGGGGCCCCCTAAGATACCTAGCTATCGACCTGAGGGCGCGCACCATCTCTATCAATATCTGCTCGACTCCCTCCTCATCTCCAGACTGCACGCAGCTGTGGAAATCTTCGAGGAGGTCCTCCAGTTTCTGACGGACTTCGGCGACTTTGGCTGCGGCCTGGGTCTTGTTCTCCGAGATTAACCTCTGCTCGGCCTCCTCAAGCCTCGAAATAGTCCTTTCAACAGCTTGGACTATCTCGTCAGAGCGCTCCATGATCCTGTCCTTCAGGACTTCCCTAGCGATCTCTCTCAGTTTGCTCGCGACGCTCACTAGTATTCTGTGGGCCTCAGATACCTTCTGGGTAGCCTCGGCCAGATTCCCTTCTCTCACAAGGTCTTCAGCTTCCTGTAGGAGTGTGTCTGCCCTAGCCAAGTCGTCTTTGAGCTCCGACACGTCAATACCAAGGTTCTCAACCCTCTGAACAGCGGATCTCAGCCTTCTGAGAGCCCTCTTGTGCCTAGCTATGGCGGCCATTAGCCTCCTAGCCGCCATCTCTCCTGGCGACTCGCCAACAGCTATCAAAGCCTCTCTGGTGGTGTTGAACGCCTCTCTGACCTTTTCTGAAGCCGTTTCAAGGTCTCCAGCCTGGTAGGCCTCCTTAGCCTCCTGCATCAGCGAATCAGCCGTTTGAACCGCTTCTTCGAGGGTCTCAGCCTGTTCCTCCATTCCCTGCTCTCGCAGGTCGCTGGCTCTGTTTAGCGCATACGCCCTGAGCCTCTGGTAGGCCTCTATGACCCTTGCGACGGCGTTCTTCGTAGGAGTTGCCGAGAGGCCTGGCGTCCAGTTCAGAGCCATCATGGCCAACAGGCTGATCGCCAGCAGAGCCCTGGCGTGAGTCCCGCTCAGTACACCCATCATATTCCACCCCGCGAGAATCCATCGACCCCTCGGAAGATATGGTACACCTTTGGAACGCCTTGAAACGACCCGAAACGCCCTCACACCCTCCAGCTCTCGAGGTACTTCCTCTGCTCCTCCGTCAGAGAGTCTATGTGGATGCCCATTGAGTCCAGCTTGATCCTAGCGACACGCTCGTCGATTTCCCTCGGAAGCAGGTGCACACCCGGTCTAATCTCTCTGCCCCTCTTGGCTAGGTACTCCGCCGCGAGCGCCTGGAGTGAGAAGCTCATGTCCATGATCTCGGTCGGGTGCCCGTCTCCGCAGACCAGGTTGACGAGCCTGCCCTCCCCCAGCAGGTAGAGTCTCCTGCCGTCGGGCATCTCGTACTCAGTCACGCAGGTCCTGATCCCTCTCTTCCGGACGGCCATAGACTCCAGGTCTCTGACGCTCACCTCGACGTTGAAGTGACCAGCGTTCGCCAGCAGGACCCCGTCCTTCATAACCTCAAAGTGTTCTCTCCTGATCACACTCACGTTTCCCGTGGCGGTTATGAAGATGTCGCCTATCCTGGCGGCCTCACACATGGGCATGACCTCGAACCCATCCATGACGGCTTCAAGAGCCCTCACGGGGTCGACCTCGGTCACTATCACCCTGGCGCCAAGCCCTCTGGCCCTCATCGCCACGCCCCTCCCCACCCAGCCGTAGCCAGCCACGACAACCTTCTTGCCAGCGACGAGGAGGTTCGTAGCCCTCATTATGCCGTCCCACGTCGACTGACCAGTTCCGTACCTGTTGTCGAAGAGGAACTTGCACAGAGAGTCGTTGACGGCTATGACCGGGATTTTGAGCGCTCCCTCCTTCTCCATGGCCTTCAGCCGGATCACGCCAGTCGTGGTCTCCTCGGTCCCTCCAATCATATCCTCGAGCAGCTCGGCCCTCGATGTGTGGAGGGTCACCAGCATGTCGGCTCCGTCGTCTATCACGATGTTGGGCCTGATGTCTAGCGCCCTGTTTATGTTCTCCGTGTACTCCTCTCTGCTCTCTCCCCTCCAAGCGTAGACTCTAATTCCTCGCTCAGCCAACGCCGCCGCAACGTCGTCTTGAGTCGTCAACGGATTGCTGGCAGCGAGAGACACTTCCGCGCCAGCCTCCTTCAGGGTCAGAGCCAGGCACGCCGTCTTCATCTCGATGTGCAGGCATGCGGCTATCCTGAGACCCCTGAACGGCTTCTCCTCGGAGAACCTCTCGCGTATCGTGTTGAGGGCTGGCATGAACCTGAGCGCCCAATCTATCTTCTCAGCTCCGGCAGGAGCAAGCGATAAGTCCTTGACTCGGAACATCGGCCACCTCCGCTACGGCGCCTCGGATCGATTACAATTTTTTGGACCCTCACTGAGCACGAGGAGACAACGTCCCTCCCACGCTGAGCAGGCCCGTAGGGAGCCCAAAGTACATGGAAGCGGGTCTGAGGGGAGTGGGCCCCAGGGTGTGAAGCGTAGGTTTATCACGATCTCGCATCACTAAGCCTTCAGGTGGTCCCCTCGACCGGCAAAGATGAGAAATCCCAGGAGAGAGCTGAGCGCCCTCCGAAGAGGGCTAGTGAAGTAACCATGGACGACTACGCTAAGATTAGAGATCAGGTCGAGTACGCCGTCAAGCCGTTCATTAAGGTGAAAGTGTACAAGCCGGAGGGGATCGAAGAAGAGGAATTTAGAGCACTTGAGGGAGACGAAGAGTTTGAGAAAGAGGTAGAGAAATTGGCCTCAGAGTACATCAGGTCGAGGAGGAAGTAGGTTCATGCTAGAGGCCTCTCAGGGCCAGACGGTAATGATGCTGGTCTTTGCCTTCACCATAGCGGCTCTCGTAACTGAGAAGTATCACAGGGTCGTAGCTGCCCTGCTGGGAGCGGCCCTAGCGGTTTACTTCGGCGCGTTTGTTTATGGGCTGTTTAGCGCCGAGGAGGCAGTCTCCTCATTTATCGACGGGCCCACAATGAGGCTCGTCCTTGGAGTACTCCTGCTAATGGAGGGTCTCGCGAGGTCGGGACTATTCCAGTTCGTAGGCTTGTGGATCGTTAAACTCGTCAGGGGGAGTGCAAAGCTCTTATTCGTCTCCTTCATGTTCCTGTCCACATTTCTGACACTCTTAATCCCCAATCTCCCAGCGATGCTAATCATAGGAGCTATAACATCCTCAGTGGCTAAGCAGACGCCAATAAGACTCAGAAAGTGGATAATCTACGAGGCCATAGCCTGCAACGCGGGATCGATAGGTCTGATGATAAGCTCCATTCCAAACCTGATAGTGGCCTCAGAGTTCGGGTTCAAGTTCAGCGACTTCCTCACATTGACGACACCGCTGGCCCTCCTGCTGACCGGAGTCACCACGCTGGTAGGCCTGTGGACCGGCGATCTGTGCGAAGAGGGGTACGCTCTCACCGTGGAGGTGGATCCATGGAAGGCCGTCAGGAGCAAGTGGACGCTCGTGAGGTCCGCCACAATATTCACAGTGGTCGTGAGTATGCTCGCTCTATCCGACAAGACGGGCATTCCGATGGATATAGTGGCGCTCATGGGCAGCGTGGCCATGCTCTGGCTGGGCGGGGCCGAGCCGGAGGAGGTACTGAGATCTCTAGACTGGGGGACCTTCTTCTTCCTAGCCGGATTCTACGTGCTGATCGGAGCAGAGGAGAGGGTGGGTGTCCTAGATCTGCTCGCCTCGTCAGTAGCTCCTCTCTACGAGCTTCCTGGATCTATATCGGCTTCTGCAACTCTCTGGATAGCCGGTCTGGCGAGCGGGATTATTGACAACATCCCGATAACCTTGACGCTCATACCCATCGTTGAGAGAGCCACTCAGACCGTTGGAGCTTCACCTACACTCATGGCCTGGGCTCTAGCGATCGGCGCGAACTTGGGAGGAAGCCTCACATACTTCGCCTCGCCACCGTCGCTCGTGGCGGTGAGTATACTCGAGCGTGAAGATCGAGATTTCACGACTTGGGACTTCATGAAGGTCGGGGCCCCTCTAACCTTCCTGCACTTAGCCCTAGCCGACGTTTACCTCCTCCTCAGACTCACGCTCTGACTCGGCGAGCCCCTTAGTGAGCAGAGCGGTTAGGCGGTCTAAGAGGGACTCAAACTTTTCACTGAACAGCCCGTAGATGCTTTTGGCCATGTCGTAGGCCAAGAGAACTCCTAGGGCTAGGAACGCCAGAGACGGGATGAGCCTCAACTTCCCAGACGGTATTGCGGAAATTAAGGGAGAGAGACCGTACCAAGCTAGCGCCAAGCCCATGAGGTAGATAAGGTCTTGCCCGATCCTTCTTACCCCACTGACTTCTGCAAGCCCGAGTGCCTGCGAGAGCCTCCTGGCTGAGAGGTCTAAGAGCCAGAGCAACTCTGACAGAGCGTGATAGCCAAAGTAGACGACGGCTGCTAGCCTGAGGATGCCCACAACTTGGAAGCCTTCGATCTGGAAGCCAAACAGGCTCGCCTCATAATCCGAAAGGATCCTACCTAGCAGGTACAGTAGCGCCATCGCTGCAGCCAGCTTGACGAAGCTCGTTATCAGCCTCCCCAACCTAACCCTTACTTCCTCGGCAGAAATCTGTTGAGATGCGTTCCCCCTCATAGATTCGACCAATTTCAGCTCCGAGAAGAGATTTCCTCCTAGGCGTTTAAGGATTTCTGCGCATGGCAAGTTCGCACTACACGTTCCTTAGAATGTAAGCTCTGGTGAGGGAACTACTCGCCAACCAGCGCACAGCCACGCGCCACTCCAAAGCGAGGTACGCAGCGAGAGCGGCCTGTTCCCTCGCCGAGGGGTCTCTGAGGGTATCCTCGTTACCTCGGCGATACGGACCTTCGGACCCTGAAAAAGGAGGTATCTCACGGTAAACGTAGAGTAGACTGTAGAAGTAGTTTATCTAGTTGCTCTTTGTGGCTATCTTGAGCTAATGGCCGTGGATTTTTTCGCTTCATAGTAACACCTCAGGACGAATTTCGTAACACTTTTTATCTGCGACGCGGGGGGCCAAGGGGGTGAACGAGAGCGCACATACCCGACGGCTACCTTGATCCAGCCGTCTGTGTGGTCTTCTACATAATCTCACTCGCCATTGTTGCCTACAGCTGGAAGAGGTACTTCAAGGACGGTGACGGCGACGTAGCGATGCTCTCAGTCATGGCCGCTGCAATATTCGCCGCGCAGATGCTTAACTGGCCAATTCCAGGGGGCACCAGCGCCCACCTAGTAGGTGGAGGGTTGGCTGCCGTGATCCTAGGTCCCTACGGCGGGTGCCTTGCTATGTTCCTCAACTTGGTCGTTCAGTGCCTGCTGATGGGAGACGGTGGAATAACCGCCCTTGGGGCCAACGCATTTAACATGGCGGTCGTAGCCGTATTCGCTGGTTATTGGATCTACAAGGCCGCTCTGTCCGTCCTCGGAGAAGACAAGAGGGCTCTAGCCGCCTTCCTGGATGGCTGGATTGGCATCACGCTCGCGGCCACGGCCTGTGGGGTAGAGATAGGTCTGTCTCCTCAGTTCGGCTACCCGCTGTCGGTTACGGTGCCGGTCATGGCGGTCTGGCACTTCGCCCTGGGCATCATCGAGGGGATAGTGACCGGCGCCGTGGTGTGGTTCCTCGTCCGGAAGACCCCGAATGTGTTATACTTGGAGAGGTGACTTTGAAAAATGATAAGCAAGAGAGTCCTTCTTACCATCGTAGTGCTGGTAATTGTGAGCCCGCTGTTCGGTGTGATAGGGGCCGAACTCGTGGGTTACCATGAGCCTCTTGAGGTAGCCGCTGAGAAAATAGGGCTCGAGGAATCTGAGCCTGTATGGAGCGGTATTCTGCCGGACTACACTGTGCCAGGACTGCCAGACACCATCGGCTACATCTTGGCGGGCTTCGTCGGGGTCGGAGTCCTCCTGATACCAGCCCTGCTCAGAGGGCGTCAGAAGTGACTAGCTGGGCGAAGAGATCGATCTGCGGCCTGACCTCCGCGATTGGAGAGTGGGCAGCCGCTCTGGATACGTCCCCAGGGGCGCTGAGGGGAGTGGAGGCGAGGGTGGCCCTTATGGGCACGTTCGCGGCCACGGCAGCCATCTCATTCAGCCGAACTCTCCTCCCACCTCTTTTTGGACTGTTTGCCTCAGCTCTGGCCCTCTCACGAGTCCACGGGATGGTTAGGGCGCGAGTTGCCAAGGCTGCAGTCTTTTGGTGCTGCTTCTCGCTGATCATCATGGCCCCAAAGATCGTGCTCTACCAGTACCACGGTCTCCTCGAGGCCCTCACGACCTCGGCCAGAGTCGCTTCTAGCATAGCCACGCTAATCACATGCGTGTCGTTAGCCGGATCGGCTACGGTGCTGAGAGGAATGGGGAGGTTGGGGATGCCAAGGGAACTTCGAGACTCGCTGACCCTCATGTTAGCTCACATCTCCTCAGAACTCACTGAGCTGAGTAGACTAGTGTCTGCCAAGAACTCAAGGGTCCTCTCACGCCCAAGGCTCCTTGGAGAGTACGGCCTCCTCTCCGCAGCCACATCAGAACTCTTCATTAGGGGCCCAGCGAAGGCCGTGAGACTTTCAGCGGTTCTGAGGGCGAGACTCTGGTCTGGGTTGCCAGCGAGGCCGTGCTCGTGGAGAGCCACGATAGCCTTTTCTACGCTGCCCCTCGCGTGTCTGCTCAGCCTGCTGATAGAGGTGCTCGTCCTTTGAATATGCTGCTCGAGGCCAGGGGAGTGAGCTACAGATATCCAGACGGAACGGTAGCGTTGAAGAACGTTAGCGTCCAGCTTCGAGCAGGAGAAGTAGTCGCCCTCCTTGGGCCAAATGGCTCTGGGAAGAGCACTTTGCTGCTAATTCTGGCTGGCCTGCTGGAGCCCTCCTCCGGCGAGGTTCTGCTCGACGGTCGTCAAATCTCGTCGATGGGACTTGACTTCAGGCGGATATGTGGGGTCTTCTTCCAGAACCCTAGCGACCAGCTCTTGGCGCCTACAGTCTGGGAGGACGTTGCGCTCGCTCCCAGTCAGCTTGGCTTGAGCGGAGAGGAGCTGGAACATGTAGTCAGAGAGGCCCTCAGGAGAGCGGGTGTGATGGAACTGTCTGACAAATCTCCCCACAGGCTCAGCTATGGGCAGGCCGCCAGGGTCGCGCTAGCCGGCATAATAGCTCAGGATCCCATAGTGATCCTGCTGGACGAGCCCACAGCCTCTTTGGACTTGACAGGCTGTGAGATCCTGGAAGAGTTCCTTGAGGAGGCTAAGGCTAGGGGTAGAATAGTAGGCTTGGCATCGCAGGATGCCGGGTTCGCAGCCAGAGTGGCAGATCGCGTGTACCTCCTAACCGGCGGTACAATATCCGCGTGCGGTTCGGCGGAGGAGATCCTGTCCAGCGCAGACCTGCTGACATCGGCTGGGGTTAGGCCTCCCCCCACGGTCAGAATATACTCGAAGCTGTTCCCGAA
>DRBY01000085.1 GCA_011042755.1 Thermoproteota archaeon
GAGCTGGTCTTCAACTGGACTACGATCAACCTGACCACAACCTACTGGTTTGATGCCCTACTCTTCTTGGGCGCCGATTCAGAGCCAACTAAGCTGAGGATAAGGATACTGGACTATGACCTCTCACGCGGCTGGGTAACGCTCAGAGTTTCAGTATCATTTGACCTCCCCTCGAACGGCACGCTCAACCTGACCGACCCAGCCCAGGTTGGAGACGACCTCGACTTGGTAGACTCGGTTGGCCTGTTCCTCCACTTCGACGGAGAGAGGCTCTTCCTCGCGAAGCAGGGGCCCGTCTTAGTCCCGATCTGCGAGGGCCTGTTGGGGGCAGCCGGCATAGTCGATCCGTCGAAGCTTCAGGTCTGTCAAGTCGCCAGAGTCGGACTTTATGATTCGGTGGTATCCTTCTCACCGTAGGGGTCTCCAAGGATGGAAGACGAGATCAAGAGGCTGGCGTTAATCCACGCGATAAAGAACGCTCTAAAGTACGGCCAGGCTCGACCGGGGCCCGTAATTGGCAAGGTGCTGGCCGACAGACCGGACTTCAAGCAGAAGATAGTGGAGGTCCGAGAGCTAGTCCAGCAGGTAGTCGCAGAGGTCAACGAGCGAACGGAAGAGGAGCTGAGAAGACTGGCAGAAGAGCTGGGGGTTCAGCTAGAGGAGAAGAGAGAGAAGGAAGAGCGGAAGTGGCCGCCGCTGCCAAACGCCGAGAAGTACGAGCGGATAGTGACCAGAGTGGCGCCCGAGCCAAACGGCTACCCCACGCTGGGTCATGTGAAGGGGCTCCTCGTCCCGTTCGTATACGCTCGCCTGTACAAGGGAGAGTTCCACCTGAGGTTTGAGGACACGAACCCGAGAGTGGAGAAGCTGGAGTACTACGATGCGATCAGGGAGGAGTTCAAGCTCGTCACCGAGGCGGCCGCGAGAGTCCTCAATCTATCGCCGGGGATCTGGGATAGAGAGATCATAGAGTCGGATCACTTGCCAGAACTCTACGAGTACGCAGAGAAGCTAATCAGACAGGGAGACGCTTACGTATGCATGTGCCCGGCTAAGGATGTCAGGATTAACAGGACGCGGGGAATAGCATGTCCTCACAGGAGGCAGACGGTTGAGGAAAACCTGGAGCTGTGGAGGGGAATGCTCGAGGGTAGGTTCAGTGAAGGGGAAGCCCACCTCCGCCTGAAGACTGACATGCAGCACCCCAATCTGACGATGCGAGACCCAGGCATCTTCAGGATAATAGAGGCCCCTCACCCAATTCACGGCGACAGGTTCAGAGTCTACCCCACGTACGACTTCGCGGTCAGCGTGATGGACTCCTTGACGGGCGTAACGCACGCGTTCAGGAGCAAGGAGTTTGAGCCCCACGTAGATGTTCAGAGGACCATCTTGGAGAAACTAGGCCTTAGGCAGTTTGAGATGATACAGTTCGGGAGGATCACCGTAGAGGGAGTCCCCCTCTCCAAGAGGTACATTAGGCCCCTGATTGGGGCCGGAATACTGTGGGGCTGGGACGATCCTCGTGTGCCAACCCTCAGAGGGTTGAGGAGGAGGGGGATCACGCCGGAGGCGCTAGTTATGCTGATGTACGACATGGGGCCCAGCAAGGTTGACGCCACCGTGTCTATGGGCGCCCTGGCGGCCTATAACAGGAAGTGGCTTGACCCTAAGGTGCCCAGATACATGTTCGTGGCGGACCCCGTGAAAGCCGAGATAGAGGGAGTGCTTGGAGACCTAGTCGCCAGAGTGCGAGTCCACCCGGACAAGCCGGAGATGGGGATCAGAGAGATTAAAGTACCGTCAAAGGATGGCAAGGCGGAAGTTTACGTGTCTTGGAGCGATCACCAGTCTCTGAAACCTGGAGACGAGTTCAGGCTGAGGGGTCTTGCCAACGTGAAGGTCAGGAGCGTCATGCCTGACGGGCTCTCGCTCACTTACCTCCCAGAGGTCCGCACGGATGTCAAGATAATCCACTGGGCCCCCGTCGACGGGGCCGTCCCGGCCGTGGCCATCTGCCCAACCAGTGTGTACAGCTATGAGTCCATAGGGGGCTTCGGCGAGCCAGCGATGTCTGAACTCAAGGAGGGAGATCTGGTTCAGCTGGTGAGGTTCGGGTTCGCTAGGGTAGACGGGAGGAATGGGAAGACCATCATATTGATACGCTCTCACTCTTGAGCGCTTCGGCGATCGCGATGCCCGTCGTGGTTGTGCACGGCGGAGTCAGGGTCTCTCCCCCAGCTGGCGAAGATCCGGAGGCCGACAATAAGGCTGTTGAGAGGCTGATACAGATAGCGCAGGCTGCGTATCGCAAGGTGGATGACGGAGGGAGCGCGCTAGACGCTGTGGAGCTGGCTGTAAGGCTGATGGAGGAAGACCCTCTCTTCAACGCTGGCTACGGCTCAGCTCTCAACCTCAGGGGTGAGGTTGAGGTAGACGCATCCATAATGGACGGCAGGACGACGAGGGCCGGGGCTGTCGGCGGAGTCAAGGGGGTTATGCACGCGGTGACCCTTGCCAGAGCCGTCATGGAGCGAACTCCGCACGTACTTCTAGTGGGAGAGGGAGCGAGAGAATTTGCTCGACTCTTGGGAATCGGGGGAGACGACGATCTCATTCACGAGCGGAGGATCGAGTACAGGAAGAAGCTCCTAGAGGTGGTCAAGTCCGGGAAGGCTGAGCAGAGGTTCAAGACCATAAGGGATCTCCTCCCGCTCTACGGCGTGGCCGACACGGTCGGCGCCGTTGCGCTCGACGCAGAGGGAGGCTTGGCTGCCGCGACCTCAACGGGAGGTCTGACCCTAAAGTTGCCTGGGAGAGTGGGAGACTCCGCCGTAATAGGCGCCGGCACATACGCCAGCAGGCGTGGAGCGTGCTCGGGAACTGGCATCGGCGAGGCAGCCATGCTCGTCTTAGGCGCGTACAGGGTGGTTCAGGGAATTGAGGAGGGTCTCTCCCCGCAGGAAGCAGCGGAGAGGGTCCTGATAGAGATGATGAGGACCACGGGCTTCGCGTTTGGATTCATCGCTCTGGACTCTTCTGGCAGGGTTGGGGTAGCTCAGACTGGCCACGGGCTCTTCTGGGCTGCAGCCGGAGATGGATGGGTAAAAGGAGGCGTAAAGAAAGATAAGCCCGAGGGGCTGTAGCTCAGGCCAGCCCCTCGTAGATCACAACGGCTTGGGTAGGGCAGATCACCTCGCAGGCCTTGCAGCAGAAGCAGCGCTCGCCTGCCCCCTCCGTGACCCTAGACTTCTTCTTTCCCGACTCCGTGGTAACGATCTCAAAATTCCGCACGGGGCAGACCTGCTCACAGAGTCCGCATCCCACGCACCTATTCTCGTCGACCGTGACCTTGACTTCGTGAACCATCTCTCGAGCTTCAGGCATGAAGATCACCTCCCAATGTCAGAGGGCAGGACGTCGTCCACCTTGCGCTTGAGTCTGATGGCCTTCTCGAGTTCGATGGCCTTGCTGCCTATGTCTCTATTGGAGACGGAGCTGAATCCGATGAGTCGACGAGTCTCTTTCTCGTACACGATGTAGGCATGGTCGCCGTACTCTGTGCCGCTGACGTCGATCCTCTCCACGTTAAACCCTGCTTTCTCAGCCTGAGGGCTGACCAAGCCAGCCCTGAAGACGAAATTCCCGCCCATGAATGCGTCTTTGATGTAGGCCGGCGTCTTAACGACGGCCTTACTCCCCTGAATAGCCTTCACGGCGTTGTAGGCCATGAGGGTCGCCACGGTGCCTATGCCGAAGTAGTCGGGCTTACCGGTCACCGGGCAGTAGCAGTTGGCGACGTCGCCAATCGCGAAGATCCTCGGGTCTGACGTCCTCCCCTGCTCATCGACTTTCACCGCCCAGTCCCAAATGAGTTCTAGGCCAGCCTCCTTGGCCAGCCTTATGTCAGGATTGACGCCCGTCGCCGTGACAATTAGATCCGCCTCGATGACTTCCCCATCTGCCTCAACCGCGTTGTCCTTCACGCTCTTGGGCTTGGCGTGCACGAACTCGACTCCCAACTCCTTAAGTCGCTCCTCCAGCTTCTGCGACAGCTCGGGCTCAAGAGACTTCCTGACCAGCCTCGACCTGACTATTATGACGGGTTCAGCTCCGACTGCGAGAGCCGAGTCGGCGACGTGAAGCGCCACAAAGCTCGCTCCTATAATGGCGACCCTACTTGGCTTCTCCTCCCTAATTCGCTGAGCGTCCTCCAGCCTCCTGAATCCCATCGCCTTCTCTATGCCCTCTATGCTCTTGGGCCTGCTAGGCTGGGAGCCCGTCGCCAGGATGAGGTGGTCGTAGTTCAGCTTCTCACCGCTCTCTAGCACGACTTCCCTCTGCTCCCTCCTGATCTTAGTCACTTTGTCCCACACGAACTCCACGCCGAGGTTCTCAATGTGCTTGGTGGAGATCGATATGTCCTTGCCGACCACTGCGACTCGGAGCTTGTGCCTGACGTAGGGGCGCTCGTCTCCTATCACCTTGATCTTATAGTCCGGTAGGAATCTCGCTGCATCCCAGGCGGCGGCCAAGCCGCCTAATCCAGCCCCCACTATGACCAGGTCTGGCAAGGGGAACCCCAGAGCGGCCTGTTCTCTATAGAATTAAAGGTTTTTACACATCGGGGGCCTCTTCAAGACGACTGGAACAGCTTTCCGTACTCTCTCTTAAGGTGCCTCGTGCTCACGTGAGTGTAGATCTGAGTCGTGCTCAGGCTAGCATGCCCCAGCAGTTCTTGAATGGCCCTAATATCTGCTCCCGCTTCTAACAGGTGCGTCGCCAGCGAGTGCCTTAATGTGTGGGGAGTCACCTTCTTGTTGATCCCAGCTCTCTTGGCGGCTGCTTTAACGATCCTCTGAACAGTCCTCGGGCTCACGGGGAACACTCTGCCGTTTGAGTTCCCGGAAGAGGCCTTAAGATCGGCCAAGAGCTTTGTGGTATCGGCGTCGATCAGAACGACCCTATCCTTACCTCCCTTCCCGCTGCGGACCAAGATGACGCCATCCTCTAAGTTCACTCGATCCCACGTCAGCTCGCAGAGTTCACTTACCCTCATCCCGGTGACGTAGAGAGTTCGGAGTATGAGCCTGTCTCTCTCGTCTTCAGCCGACTCGATTAGCTTCTCAACCTCCTCACGCGTGAGCACGCTTGGGAGGGCCCTCCTGACTCGAGGCCTCTCCACGTCAACCGGGTTCTGCTTCACGTAGCCCCTCTGCTCCATGAAGCGGTAGAATGTCCTCAGCGAGGCTATTCTCCTCAGGAGCGTTCTATCGCTGAGGTGCAACTTTCTGCGCAGATATGTCATGTACCGCCAAATGTCCTCACTTGTTACGGCGTCCGCGCTTCTCTTTATCCAAGACAAGAACCTCCGCACGTCGTAGAGGTACTGCCGTACGGTTCCTGGCCTGTAGCCCTTTACCTCAAGCCACGTTGTGAACTCTTCTATGTAGGTCTCGTTATCCATTCCCACGATTCGCGCCGGAGGCAAGTTAAAATGAATTCAGCGCGTACGTAACCTGTAGTCCAAACAAGCCGGTTGATCGGTGGGTAGGGATGCGAATTAGGGCTTTAACAGGCGCGTTCGTTTTCTTGTTTCTGATATCCTCTCTTACGGGCTTTGCCTCAACAGGCTTAGCCGACGTAGGACCAGCAGGAGCGTTAGCCGCATTCAGCGGGATTGAGGTCACTTGGAACTACACGATATCCGACTACATCCCGCCGAGAATGCGGCTACCTACGCCTCTCATCACTAGCGTCGGCGTTGTGTGCGTCTATCCTGACCTCGGCTCTGTGTCTCTCCTTAATCCGACGACAAAGCAAGTTCTGTGGACCGTGGAACTCCCCTCCACGCCAAGCGCCGAGTTTGTTGTCGGGGGCGGAGTAGTCTACGTAGTAACCTCTTGGGGGAGGGTGTACGGAATCAGGATAATCGATGGGACCAGCGTCTTCGGCTCTGAGGGCATTGAGGTCTCCGGCCTAGATACGTCCGTCAAGCCAGCTTATGCCGCTGGAGTCCTAGCCCTCCCGGCTGGCAGAGAAGTCGTGGGAATTGACGCACTGTCGGGAGCGGCTCGCTGGAGGATTGAGATTCCTGGAAAGGCGCTGATACTCCTCTCTGACGGCGAATACATAGTCGTTGGCCACTCCTCAGGGATCGCAATGATAGATCCCCTGAGCGGAAGCATAGTCTGGGACCTCTCTCTGAACTCTGCGGTCAGGGCAGCCACGCTGATAGAAGGGGTGCTCTACGCGGTGTCAGATCAGGGGAGCGTGTACGCCATTGATCTCAGGCAGGGGACTATTCAGAAGAGCCTCAGGCTTCCAACCCCAGAGCCAGCGCCTGGAGAGATAAAGCACTAAGGCGACATCATGTACATAGTTACGAAGCGGGCCAGGATCTATCCAGTCGGCCTCAGGAGTTTCAGGAAGCTGGACGTGATCTACCTCAACTACAACCCAATCTCCCAGCCCACCATAGCAAACACGCTCATGCTCATATGGACTGTGCAAGGAGCGCTTGTGGGCGCGCCAGCGGTTCCCTCTCAGGTCGATGTGGCATATGAGTACAGGCTAGGAGAGGGAGTTAGGTTCATTTCCGGCGTTGGATACGATACGGGCGTTCAGGAGGCTTTCTTCTACACCTCCGACGGGAGACTCGTAGCTCTAAGGGTCCCCCTACTGGGCGTCAAAGTAGATAGCTACTCTGTTGAGGATAGCAAGCTCTCAGTCGACCTCACGGTATGCGCCTTCTTGGGGACTGAGGAGAAGGTTGAACTCGTCGCCAAAAATGAGCTCGGTAGAGAGCTATACAGGGAGAGCTTCCGGGTCGCCGCTGGTGGATGCTATCGCAAGAGCACATCAATAGACTTGTCGGGATCCTTCTCAGTGATCTTCACGCTCTCAGACATGGGTCTCACATCACCACCCGCGGAGATTCAGCTCAGACAGGCCCCACACGTTTCACCGCCTCCATCGCCGGGGGTCGCGGTATCAGCTCCACCTTCGATGGTCGTTGGGGAGGAGGCGGAGATCTCAATCGGGGTGACTAACGGCTGGAAGGAAGGGATGGCCTACGTGTCCGTCGAGTGCGACGAATTCGAAAAGGTGAGGTCAGAAGAGGGATACGTTGCTCTGGGCGGATCTAGAACTTTCACAGTGAGGCTGGTCCCGCCGAAACCCGGGACCTTCTCCTGCAGAGCGGCCGTCGTGATCGAGTCAGAGGTGGTATTCGAGGATGAGTTCAGCATTTCGGTGGAGAGAGGTTTCGTGATAGAGGAGACGCCCCAAGTCTCTCCAAACGTGGTTAAAGAGGGAGAGAGCTTCACGGTGAAGCTCACTCTCGTCAACAGGTATGAGGACGGAGCCACGTTCACGGTCTCGCTCAGCGGCTCAAACATTACCTCAGAGTCCGAGAGAGTGGGGCCGCTTTCTGCTGGAGAGACTAGAGTAGTCACGCTGTCTGGAAAGGCCTATGGATCAGGCGCCAGGGACCTCACTATTACCGTGACCGTTGGAGACATTGTCGTGGATTCTGTGACTATTCCTGCAGGGATAGAAGTGATCTCAAAGCCGCCGAGGAC
The DNA here is from genome assembly GCA_011042755.1 of Thermoproteota archaeon. The sequence goes on from DRBY01000085.1 coordinate 7,584, forward strand.
GACGCCACCTCCCTCGACCGCGCCCCCAACTCAGCTGTTGAAGCAGTACGCCCCATACGCGGCTGTTGCCGTGATAGCACTCGTCGGAGCGATCCTAGCGGTCAGGGTGCTGAGCGCTAGGATCGCTCCGACGAGTGCTATCACGGCAACAGC